>JBOFGJ010000967.1:0-6420 GCA_051649065.1 Flavobacterium sp.
TAAAACCTTAATTGTTTCGAAGACAGCATCTCCGTATAGAAAACCTCTATTGTTTTCTATTAATATTTCACTAGTAGAAACAATTTTGCCGTTAACATTAATCATATTTCTCTTTTCTTCTGATTACTATTAACGGCAAATATAAGTTATATTTTATGGAATTATGCAGAACCCAACACTTGTTTTAAGTCCATTATTTGATTTTCCCATAGTTGTTTTGATTCATTAATCTCACTTGGTTCAGCGAAATCAGTTACAGTAATAGTAACATCTTTAGTCAACTCATCTTTGTGAATTTTTAATTCAAAAAAGTATTCTGTTTCCTTATCATTTTCATCTAACCATCTATATCTCACCCTCTCATCAGTCTTACGAGTCACAACACGAGCCTTTTCTTCAGAGTCTCCCCAAATAAAAGAATATATTTCACCACGTGAATTTACATTGTCAGCGAACCATTCACTTAATCCTGAAGGATCAGAAATATACTGATACAATAACTGCGGAGACGAATTAATCGAGAATTCTAGTTCGTATTTTTCTTTCATAACCTTTTTTAACATTTATAATTTTTTCGAATATAAACATATTTTCTAAATAAAAAAATATTTTTTTTAAGCAACCCCGTTTGCATTATAAACTTTTTGTTCTATATTTGCACCCGCATTACAGCACTAATGTAGCCCAATAAAATGGCGAGGTAGCTCAGTTGGTTAGAGCGCAGGATTCATAACCCTGAGGTCACGGGTTCAACTCCCGTCTTCGCTACAAGAGATAAAAAGGACATAATCGATAGATTATGTCCTTTTTTGTTTGCACACTTATGCTCATTATAAAAGTTCATTTCCGTTTGTTGTGGTATCCACTTTTTTCAGACTTCTCTCAACATTTTTATTCCTCTCTATCAAAAGACACTCTTATATAAATCATACCTAATTACCATAGAAATCTACCTACTATAACTCTACTAGTAATTCTAATTTTGTTATCTAATTAAACAATAAAGAAGATGGCAAATACGATCACAAAAAAAATCTTAGTTATCAATGGGCATCCTGCCCCTTTAAGCTATAATGAAGCACTTGCACAATCTTATATAGATGCTCTAAAAGATAACGATAGCATAGAAGTAAAATACTTAGCACTGCACTCATTAAACTTCAATCCTAATCTTGAATATGGATATAGAAAAAGAACAGAACTAGAACCAGATCTTTTGAAAGCGTTAGAAGAGATTAATTGGAGTGATCATACAGTATGGATACATCCTTTATGGTGGCTAGGATTACCAGCTATTATGAAAGGATTCTTTGATAGAGCTTTCTTACCTGGCATTGCTTTTAAACACAATCTAGATGGGGAGACAGTTGGCTTATTTAAAGGAAAAACAGCACGTATTATTACTACTGGAGGTGATCTAGATATAAATATCTACACTGATATTTATAAATCAAGTGGCCTAGTACAACTTAAAGATGGAATACTTGCCTATTGTGGAATACAGACTATAGACACCACATTTATAGGCCCTATGAATAATCTCACTTATGAAGATAGAGCATTTTGGCTAAAGGAAGTTTATAATTATGCTTACCTAGATAGCTTACTCTAGAAAAAAGTTAACAATAAAACATTACCAATTAAAAAACAACAACTTACAAATCTAAATATGTTAAAAAAACAAATAAAATCAAATTACTATTGCACTGATATGAATTAGCACTATATTTGCACCACAATAACGCGGGATAGAGCAGTAGGCAGCTCGTTGGGCTCATAACCCAAAGGTCACAGGTTCGAGTCCTGTTCCCGCTACTACCAAGGAGCTTTTTATAAAAAGGCTCCTTTTTTTTTACCTATACTTTCCTATTCACTACTAGGTATTATTATATTTGTATAAATGAAGTACATCATTGATCCCTATACAAGTAATAATATAAACACAATGAAAAATCCTATAGTTCTATTCTTATTCTTTACAATAAGTTTTAATGTGTTCAGCCAAGAAGTAAATCAAAGAATAATTACAAAAGATCAGAGATATAAAGATATCATCGAAGAGTTTGGCAATCCTTTAGACGGTAATCCTATTATGATTATTAATTACATAGGAGATAAAACAGGAAGTTATTTATGGTTCTTTAATCAACGTAAAGCTATTAAACCTAGTTATCTATCAGCTAAACCAATAGATATTCTTTCAGGAATATACATAGAAGATCACGGTGGTATAGTAGAAAAAATTACTTTTAAAGATTATGCAGAAGGATTAGCACAACCTGAATTTCTATTAGATTACTGCTTTGTGAAAGATTCAGATAAAGATGGTTCTCCTGAATTTTACCTTACATACTTTATGAATTCTGACGGTTTAGATGCAAAACCTTTAAAGGTTATTATTTACACTATGAAGCCAAACTCTTATACCTTCTACAAATCAAAAATAACAGCTTATATTCCTTATCAAGAAGAAGATAAATATTATACAGAAGAAGATGCTAATTTTAAACAATTACCTAGTCTTATAAGAAAACAAGCACAAGATATTCTCACTAAAATAAAACAAAAAGACATACTTTAACCAAGATTAAGAGATAGACATATAAACGAAAAGGGCAATCAGTGATGATTGCCCTTTTTATTATTCATTATCGTCTTGTTCTTCTTCGTCATCGTAAAAATCAAACCATTCTGCATCTTCAGTTAGTGATTTATCTGCGAACATATCTAATTGCTCAACAAACTCAGTAGCAAAATAAACTCGCTGTGTCTTTCCGATACTTTCTGACAAACGATGTAAACGTGGTTCTAAGCGATTTCTAAGCTGCAAATCAATATCATCAATAATATACATCTTTAACTGATTTACATCAAACCCAGCGCTTGCAAACATCTCGTTTAATCTAGTAGCAGTACCTATTAAGATATCATTCCCTAATGAAAGTTGATTTTTATCTTCATCTAAGTCTGTATAATCGTGTACTCCATATACTCTTAAATCCATATACTTAGTATATGCATCAAAAACTTCTAGTAAACGCTCTACTTCAAACTTATCTTTTACTACTATCAAAACTTTAGTAGCAATATCCTCCTCTACTAATTTATCAACGCGCTGTATAGCTGCGATAATCATTGCAGTAGTTTTTCCTTGCTCTTTAGGTCCAAAAACCACTACATCTCTACCACTTTTTATGGTCCCAAAAGTTTTCTTTTGAAGTGTAGTTGGTTCTAAAAGTCCATTTCTCACTAAGTTCTCTTGTAAAGTACTGTTTATCTTTTTTAATTTCATATTCTATTTATTTGCAAACATTTCGACGTCTTGCTTCGAAACTTCTTTACCTCCTAATATTATTAACCTCTCTATTACATTTCTAAGTTCACGGATATTCCCTGTCCAGTCATACTGTTTTAACAGCTCCATTGCTTCATCACTAAACTTTTTTGCGATAGTCCCTTGTTCTTTTGCTATTTGATTAACAAAATGCGATATTAGCAAAGGAATATCATCCCTCCTATCATTTAAAGCAGGAACCTTAATCAATATAACTGCTAGTCGATGATATAAATCCTCTCTAAAGCGTCCTTCTGCTATTTCTTTTCTTAAATCTTTATTAGTTGCTGCTAATACGCGAACATCTACTTTTAGATCTTTATCCGCACCTACACGCGTGATAACGTTCTCTTGTAATGCGCGTAATACCTTAGCTTGAGCAGGTAGACTCATATCACCTATTTCATCTAGAAAGATAGTTCCGTTATTTGCTTGCTCGAACTTCCCTGGTCTATCTTTTACAGCTGATGTAAAAGCTCCTTTCACATGTCCAAATAACTCACTTTCTATTAATTCTGACGGAATAGCTGCACAGTTAACCTCTACTAGCATATTCTGCGCCCTACTACTTTGCAAGTGAATCTGATGAGCGACTAACTCTTTACCAGTTCCATTAGGTCCTGTGATTAACACTCTCGCCTCAGTAGGTGCTACTTTCTCTATAATATCTTTAATGTGATTAATAGGTTCACTATTACCTATCATCTCATATTTCTTATTCACTTTCTTTTTTAGAATAGTATTCTCTACTACAAGCTTACTTGTATCTAAAGCATTTCTAACTGTCGTTAATAATCTATTTAAATCGGGTGGTTTCGAAATATAGTCAAAAGCCCCAAGACGCATAGTATTCACTGCAGTCTCTAAATCTCCGTGTCCAGATATCATCACGAATATTGTTTCTGGCTTTATTTTTTTTGCTGCCACTAACAATTCCTCTCCATCCATCTTAGGCATCTTGATATCTGAGATTACTAAATCATAGTCTTCTCCTACTATCTTTTGCAAGGCTTCTTCTCCATTCTCTGCGGCATCTACTACATAATCTGATGATTCTTCTTCTAGTATTTTCACTAATACTCTGCGAATAGCAGCTTCATCTTCTACTATTAATATTTTCGATGTTTTACCCATATTTTATAACAAAAACAGTTAACAAACTAGTATTTAAGCCACTTGTAAAGCTCCTTCCACGAAGGTCGCTTTCCATACATCAGCACCCCAATGCGATATATCTTAGCTGCTACCCACACTACTAGTATAAATGTACTAAATAGTATTAAAATAGAAACTATAACTTCCCACAAAGGTACACCAAAAGGTATTCTCATTAACATTACAATAGGAGAAGTAAATGGAATCATCGAAAAAACTGTTGCAATAGTTCCATGAGGGTCTTTCATTACTGTAAAAAAGCCAATATAAACTCCTAACATTAATGGCAACAATATTGGTAGCAAAAATTGCTGTGTATCTGTTTCGTTATCCACTGCCGCTCCGATAGCAGCATATAATGAACTATAAAGAAAATATCCTCCTATAAAAAAGATGATAAAATAAACAAATAACGATACTAAGGGTAAACTTAAGATTTCACTTACATAATTCTGCACATCTACCATTACTTCTGGAGATATCATTCCTCCTGTTGCTTCTATAGCCTCTGCTGTTCCTGCACCAGGCATTGCATTAATACCTAATACACTGCTCGTAATAGTTAATAGAATTCCTCCTACTACTCCCCAAATAATGAATTGCAATAAGCCCGCCATAGAAGTACCTATAATCTTACCCATCATTAATTGGAACGGTTTTACAGACGAAATAATAATTTCTATAATGCGATTAGTCTTTTCCTCGATTACTGATCTCATAACCATATTACCATAGATGATAATAAACATCATAATAAAGTAACCAAATAATCCACCTATAATAATTTTAATCTCATTTAACCCCTTTACAGTAGCTTCTCCATCTGCTTTCACTAAGCTAAGATTCACATCAGCCTTTGCTTTATCAATCACAGCCAAATCAATTCCGCTCTGTTCTAGATTTATATGTGTAATCTTATCTCCTAATAATAGCTCTACCTTGCTCACAAAGCTTAAGCTAGGACTCTCATTTGAAATATATGTTACATTATTCTGATAGTCATCTACTTTCTCAGACTTGGGTATAAATAGAATTCCTTCATACTTTTCTTCTTTAACTCCTTCTTTTAAGATATCTATATCTATTGCAGATAAATCCTGATATTCAAAAGCTTCATTACTCTCAAATTGATTGATAAATAAACCGCTTTCATCGTGAATAGCTACCTTCTTGATATCTCCTTTCATACTGCTTAAATAGGCAATAAAGCCTGTAAGAACAACAAAAAGCAAAGGACTCACAAAAGTCATTACAATAAACGACTTATTACGCACTTTAGCGATAAACTCTCTTTTTATGATTAATGATAATACACTCATATTACTTACTTACAGATTGAATAAATATATCGTTTACAGTTGGTAATTTTTCTACAAAATGAGTTACCTGTCCATTCATAGACAGAATATTCAGAAGCTCATTAGGCATTTTACTTCCTAAGTCTACCTCTAATTGTACTTCATTATTAAGTGATTTAAACTTAGCAGGAGTAAATTTAAACTGGCTGCTCAATTCTAACATCAATCTCTCAACGTTACTACTAAGCACCCCCACTTGATAAAGATTAGTTCTATGCTCTCTTTTCACATCAACTAATTTACCTTCGATTAATTTATTTGATTTATTTATCAAAGCTATATAATCACACATCTCTTCTACACTTTCCATTCTATGGGTAGAAAAAATAATAGTAGATCCTTTTTCTTTTAACTCAAGGATCTCATCTTTAATAATATTTGCATTCACTGGGTCGAATCCTGAGAACGGTTCATCTAAAATTAATAATTTGGGTTCATGTAATACTGTGACAACAAACTGAATCTTCTGAGCCATACCTTTTGACAACTCTTGAATCTTTTTGTTCCACCATCCTTTGATATCTAATTTATCAAACCAATAGTCTAGCTGACGTTTTGCTTCTGCTTTAGACA
>JBOFGJ010000968.1:0-4788 GCA_051649065.1 Flavobacterium sp.
CCTTCTCAGGTGAAAGTGTAAAGAACAGCTCGTGAAAACGCCTTATGTGTTCTCTTGCCTCTACTGGCCTATTTATACTTGCATCTTGAGAAAGTGCAAGCATAAGAGATTTACCCTTGTCTAGTACATATATTTTCTCTCTTTGCTCTTTAGCAAAGTCATAGCTTTTGTAAATAGAGAATCCTACAATTAGTAAACAAACAGTTGCAAATACAATAGCGTAGAGCCTTATTTGCTGAAAGCTATTTTCTATATTTCGAAGTGATTTAAATTCCATAATACTTTTATTTTTTGATTAGTTGTCCTGAAATATTACCTACTGTTGCCCCTGCTCCTGCTGTTGCCATATTACCAGTAGTAGATACAGTCTTATTCATGTTGCGCATAAAGTTTCCTGCTCCACCTGCTTGAATAACCCAACCTGTAACTGTTGGAATAGTAAAATACCCTACAATACCGATGATCATAAATATTACGTACGCAGTATTAGAAGTATCTGGGACAAAACTTGGATCTGAAAGCATCTGCATATCTCTTTCGATAATTAATGATTGAATCTTAGCAAGCATAGCACTAAACAAATCCGCTACGGGTAGCCAGAGGTACACACTGATATACCGAGTAAGCCACTGTAGAAGCGTTGATTCAAACCCACTCCATGTTGAGATAGCAAAGGCAATTGGACCAAGGATGGAGAGTACAACCAAAAAGAAAGTCCGAATCGTATCAATAACAAGAGCTGATGCTTGAAAGAGCATTTCTAATATCTCTCTAAAGCCATCTCTTAAGTTTTTTTGAAAATCATATTGCCATTTCTCTAAATACATTCCTGTCATAGCAGCTAAATCAGATGGAGACCATCCAAGCTCATCAAGCTTTTTATCAAATTCCTCATTAGAGACTAAATAGGCCGTCTCAGGATTTCTTAGCATCGCTTCTTTTTCTAAAATATCTTTTTTCTGCTGTAAAGAAGTCATATCAATTACTTGACGTTCTAAAATCTGATGAGTACCTTTAACCACAGGGCTTAAAACCGTGTTTAATGTTCCAAGAACAAGGGTTGGAAAAAACATGATACAAATACCCAAAGCAAAAGGTCTTAGCATCGGATACACATCAATAGGTTCTGCTCTTGCTAAGGCTTGCCATACTTTAATACCAATGTAAAAAAGAGCACCAAGACCTGCTAGGCTTTTAGCTACCCCAGCCATCTGGGCTGATAAAGGCATCATATCGTAGTAGAGATTCTGAAGTACCTCATGTAAATTACTATCTCCCATAACTACCAATATTTCTGGTTAGAGGTACCATACATATCAAGTACTCTTTGAGTATCATTTTTCTTCTTTGACCTTAAGATGCTGATACCTATATTTTTTCTGGTGTAATAACTAACAAGGTTGTGATAGTTTTTTACTTCTTTGTAAACCCTGTCTATAATATCCATACGCTCTTTATCATTTAAAGAAAGACTCGAGGCGCTTACAATCTGCTTAAGCTCCTTGACAAGCTCTGTGCTTTCTTGAAGAAGTACGGAATACCCATTGGCAATAGCTACAAGTTCTTGAGCAGAGAAATTAGGATCATTAAGCATTTTACCAAAGTTCTTAACATAGAGCTCTGAAACTTCTCCAACAAGTAACACGGTCTGTTGAACCTTTCTAGCGTCCTTAACAAGATTGTTTACTGCTTGAAGTTTGTCATAATACTCCTTCCCTTGTTTATAGACCTTCTCGACTTCTTTAAAGTTTTTAATGACATTACTAACTGTTGAAGAAGTTTGTATAATTTCATTGGCACTGTTTAATATGCCAGATGCCAAATTAGTAGGATCTGTAACTACCCATTGAGCATTGGTCTGTATTGGTAGAATTAGTAGCATAGCTACCACAACTACCTGTAATAGTTTTTTCATTGTAATATGTTTTAATTGATTGTTTATTCTATTGATTAATTATTCACCTCCCTCTTTTATCGTTAAAGAAGGTGGATAAAAATGTTACTGGTTATACTCTTCTTGTTTTTCTTGTACAAGACGTTTTATAGCCATCTCTACATTACCATCGAGTTCTTTAGCCAAATTCATGACCTGCAATTTTTCAGTCTCCTCTGTGGTATAGGCGAGATACTCTGAGTAGCTTACCTCTGTAGCATACACACCTGAGTGAGTTCCTCCAAGACCAATCCATACTTCTTTGTAAAGGCGGTGAGGATCGTTGTTTAAGTTGATTGAAAGTATCTGGGCTTTTTCTTTATCAGTCAGACCAAGCATAGCCTGTATATCATCGAACTTGTTCATATATTTGCGCTGATCAAGAAGTATCTTACAGTCTGAATTATTGATAATACTTTCCTTTACAATAGGAGATTGGATAATATCATCTACCTCTTGGGTTACAATAATGGCTTCTCCGAAGAACTTTCTAACAGTTTTAAAAAGATATTTAATGTACGATGCCATCCCTTCTTTGGCTATGGCTTTCCAAGCCTCTTCAATTAGGATTAGTTTACGCTGACCTTTAAGACGTCGCATCTTATTTATAAACACTTCCATGATGATAATAGTCACTATAGGAAAGAGAATTTTGTGATCTTTGATTGAATCTATCTCAAAGACAATAAAGCGTTTATTGAGTAAATCAAGCTCACTTTCTGAGTTTAATAAGTAGTCGTATTCTCCTCCTTTATAATAAGGTTCGAGCACATTTAAAAAGTTTGCTAGGTCAAAGTCTTTTTCTCTAACTTGTTTATCTTCCAACTCAGCTTTGTAATCTGTTTTGATATACTCATAGAAAGTATTAAAACTTGGTTTTATATCACTGTTTTGAAGTTTTTGGATGTATCCACTAACAGCATTTGAAAGCGCCACTTCTTCCGATCTAGAGGGTGGTTGGTCATCCCGCTTCCAAAGTGTTAAGATCAGAGTTTTAATACTCTCTCTTTTTTCTATATCAAACACTCCATCATCCGTATAAAAAGGATTAAAAGCAATTGGGTTTTCTTCGGTGTATGTAAAGTACAGCCCATCTGTTCCTTTTGTCTTTGCTTTAATCAGTTCACATAATCCTTGATAAGAGTTGCCTGTATCAACAAGCAAAACATGCGCATTTTGCTCATAATATTGTCTTACCATATGATTGGTAAAAAAACTCTTACCACTACCCGATGGTCCCAAGATAAACTTGTTACGATTGGTGATAATTCCCTTTTTCATAGGTAGATCCGAAATATCTAAATGAATCGGTTTACCAGTTAGTCTATCTGCCATCTTTATCCCAAAAGGAGATAAGGAGTTTTGATAGTTAGTCTCCGCCAAGAAAAAACAAAGTGCAGGCTCTATGAAAGTATAAAAGCTCTCTTCACTTGGAAAGTCACTGCTATTGCCTGGCATAGCTGCCCAGTAAAGCGTCGCAGCATCCACTGTATTATGTCTTGGTACACACTCCATAGAAGCGATTGCGCTTCCCACGTCGTTTTTAAGCTGTTTAAGCTCACTATGATTGTCTGACCATGCCATTATATTAAAATGAGCTTTTATAGAGGTAAGCCCTTTACTGTGAGCCTCATTTAAATACTCTTCAATCCACTGCTTGTTAATTTGATTAGCCCTACTGTATCTGGCAAGCGAATGCATATTCTTGGCTGACTTTTCAAATTGCTTTAAATTGTAATCACTATCCTCTATAAACAAATACTGATTATAGATGTGATTACAATTAAGCAAGAGTCCAACAGGCGAGGCAAACGATAAAGCCATACTGCTTTTATCAGTTGATAGCTTTTCATAGCGAGATAAATACGACACCTCAGTAGGTAAATCATCTGTACTTGAAAGAGTGTGTAAAGAGATACGATTATCTCCTACTCTAACCTCCTCAGCACTTATAGCAATATCCTGAAGGCTTCCTCTTTTAGTAGAACTTAGAGTCAGGTACTGCTCTAATAATCCGCTTTTCTCTTGTGAGCCAATAATGTCTTCTTCAGATAGTTTCATTAACTGAATAAGTCCACTATCATTGACAATCTTTTCCAGTTGAGTAGTTGCCTCTAAAAAGCTCTGAACAGTGTCTTTATCTCTAATCTCTTTTGGGATGAGTTCTCCTCTTGTAAGTGATGAAAAATTACTCTGACTTTTAATTCGTTCCTTGGTAGTTTTTGTGATAAAGAGATAACAATTGTGATTCAGATAGGGACGCTCGTTAAAATGTCTTTCAAAGCTTCTACTTAAATAGCTTTGCTCTGCGTCTTTAAAATCAGCCTCATAACTTTCTTTTATAAACCAATCTTGCTTGTGAATCACAGTAAACTCAGGAAGGGTTTTAATCGCCTTATGCCACACACTGTGAATAGTTTCATACTCTTTGTCTGAGATGGTAAATATCTCAGGCAAAATGACTTTATAACAAACCGTAATATCCCCTTGCTTTGAGACAATGCAGTTATTCTCAACCGCCAAAATCGGAAACATCCTTTCTAAGGTATTTGTCTTAGCTGTATTTCTCATAGCTTCTTAGTTTTAAGTTTGTATTGAAATACCCTTTGACATCCTTTCTTGAGATGATATACTTTGGAAAGTATTTTCTAGCCTGAAGTTTCATAAGCCCATACTGACCGTATTTCTTGTTCATTGAAAATACTTTGTAAACAAGATAGCCAGATGTACCAAGGCCAAGGGCTAAACAAACTAAGTTGTTTACCCCTGCCATATACATGACCATTACAAGAATTAAATCAGCTAACAGTCCTCCTGCAAAGTAAAACAGGTACTGCGCCTTGAGGCCTTTAAAC
>JBOFGJ010000969.1:0-6374 GCA_051649065.1 Flavobacterium sp.
ATGGAGCGTAGTTTTGAAACTGGTTCTATAATACGTAATACAATTAAATCTATCAATAACTGTTTACCTAATTCATTTAATCCAATCTTTGTAATGGTTTGTATAAGAATCTCATAGGCATAATTATAGTGTACGCCAATAAACTGAGTCTTATGTAAATACAGTAAATTATCGAACTTAACTTCTTCTTCGAAAGGTAGTTCTGGAGTATAATTCTCAATAAAGTCTTCTGCTATAATCTGTAACTCCTTTAGTTCTTTTTCGGTCTTAGCTGAGCCTATATGTTTAAATACAACTCTCTTGCGATTCAAGTAATATATCACCTGAACTGCTTTTGATCCTGACCCAGTAGTTATAGTCCTTACTCGCAACATAAAAAAAGCCTTAGTGCGACAAATTACGATTTATTTAATTGTAATTAACTGGAATTCAGATGTGTTTTTATTTTAGTGCGACAAGGGGGGACAAGTCAGGAGAAGAACAAAAGGAGATAATATTACCCACTTCAATCAGAATAATTAATTCATCTACTAAATTAATATCACAGTTAAAGCTCATCCCTAGGGATGAGCTTTTCTTCTTTATTCCATTGCTTTCTGTGTGTGTTTTATAATAATTTATCTTTAATAAAGACGTTTGTAATGGGGCGTTGTACTAAAAGATAGTTACTTTTCTATTTAAAACATTCTCAATACGTGAAGTTTGTTATGTTTTAACTAAAAATAGTTTAACATACAGTTGTTTTGATTATTTTTAGCGACTAATAATGACAAAAAAAAGTAATTAACTATACTAATCAAGTGAAGAAAACTACCAAAATTAAAACATTGTCAACCTCTAGTATCCTTGGAGAAGATACTTCTGACATTACATTATTTAAGCATATAGAGAAAGGAAAGAATGATCTCATCACTCCGCACAAGCATGATTTTTACTTTATTTTCTTCGTAGAAGAAGGAGGAGGTTTCCATGATATCGATTTCGAGAGAATAGATGTTGTAAATTATCAAGTATTCTTCCTTAGACCACAGCAAGTCCATTATTGGCTATTAGAGAACCATACTATAGGTTATCAGTTAATGTTCTCGCCTACGATATTACAGTCTCTAAATACATCATATAGCCCTTTAGCTTACTTTCAACTTGGTGCACCTAATCAAATGTTATTGTCAAAAGGTGCTTTTGAGAAGTATAAAGCAGACCTAAATGAATTAGAGGATAGGTTGGCTAAGAATCTGACTATTGATAGAGAGATCTCGCTACTGTCTTTTCATTTGCTATTAAAACACCTTCATAAGGATTATTCAAATTATCATCAGGGAGTAGACTCTCAGAGTATAGATAAGAATATCTTAATGTTTGAAGAGTTGTTAGAAATACACTTTAGAGAGCAGAGTAGTGTTTCGTTCTATGCAGGGATACTAAAGATCACACCTAATTACTTAAATATACTATGTAAGAAAGTGTTGGGAACGAATGCTGGATCACTTATTCAGAATAGATTATTGTTAGAGGTGAAGAGACTTTTGATAACGACGAATACGTCTGTAAAAGAGATTGCTTTCTCACTTTCGTTTAGCGATACAAGTTACTTTAATAACTTCTTTAAGAAACAGATGGGAATGACTCCTGGAGAATTTAGAACAAGTTATAAAAAGTCCAATAATCTTTAAGGATAATACAACTTCTTTTCTGTTTGCACTTCTATCTTTGTCAAGTGGGTTATTATTGCTAACTAAATCAAAGAAATATGAGAAAGGCAAGACGAGTAGCTTTATTAGTATGCATTGGGATGATAGGAGGGACTGTTATGGCCTGTAATTCATCCGATGATACCAACGTAAAAGAAGTTGTAGATATGAAAGAAGAATCAATATATAATGCAATAAAGCAGAATGATGTTGTTCTAATTCAACGCTTGCTTAAGAGTAATGTTGATTTAGAACAACGCAATGCTAAGGGAGAAACTCCTTTAATGAGTGCTGTGTACTTAGAACGCAACGCTATTGCCAAGTTGCTAATAGAAGCAGGAGCAAATGTAAATGCTCAAGATAAAGTGCTTAACAGCCCGTTTTTATACGCTGGCGCTGAAGGCAATTTAGAAATAGTACAACTATCCTTAAAGCACGGTGCTGACTTCACTATCTTTAATCGCTATAATGGGAGTGCACTTATTCCCGCAGCAGAGAAGGGGCATTTAGAAGTAGTCAAAGTACTCGTTAACTATCCTAATTATCCTATCGATCACGTTAATAGATTGGGTTGGACAGCCCTTATGGAAGCTATTGTCTTAAGCAATGGCGGAGCTGAGCATATCGCTATCGTTGATGAACTGATCAAAGGAGGTGTGGATGTTAATATTCCTGATGCAGATGGAGTAACCCCTTTACAACACGCAATTAATAGAAAATATACCGCCATTATAACTCTACTTAAACAAGCTGGCGCAAAATAACTTCTAACAACTAATATCTAATGAATAGAAAACAGTTTCTAGGTTTAACGACTGCCGCAGCAGGTGGATTGTTTATGACCTCTTTTAATTCTTCTGAAGAGCAATCACAGAAGGGAAGCGATAAAACGCATGGTCAAGAGTTCGTACTGATCAATGTGCTTCTTGAAGATGGGTTTGATTATAATGATCAAGGTCAAGTAAGGTTTACTAAGACATCTTTATATGATCTTCATATAGCTAATGGGATGATTGTATCTATAGATATTGCAGGTACTAAGAGTCATGATATTCCTAAAATAGATGGTGGTAAGTTCTTACTGTTGCCAGGCTTTAGAGATATGCACATTCACATCGATAAAACATTTTACGGAGAACGCTGGTATGGTGAACACAAACCAGGTAGAACGGTAAAGGATATGATTGATTTAGAACGCAGAATAATACCTGGATTATTAGTCAAGTCAGTAGAAAAGGCCGAAATGGCAATCGATCTAATGAATAGTCAAGGGACATATTTTGCAAGATGTCAGACAAATATAGATCCTACAAGTGGTCTGAAGAGTCTAGAGAATCTAAAGATAGCACTGGAGAATAAGAAGAATGTGATAGGAAGTGAGATAGTTGCCTTCCCACAGCATGGTATTGTGTATTCAGATAGTGAGGCCTTGTTAAAAGAGGCTGCACAGTTAGGAGTTGATTTTATCGGAGGCCTTGATCCTACTACGGTAGATGGTAATATGGAGAAGTCTCTTGACATTATGATACAGGTAGCTTTAGATTATAACAAAGGAATAGATATACATCTACATGAGGGAGCTAAGACAGGTATTCCCGCAATACAGTATATCTTAAAACAAGTAGAAGCAAATAAAGCCTTACAAGGGCGTACTTATATAAGTCACGGTTTTGCACTGGGACAAATAGAAGCAAAGGAATTAGCTATTCTATCAGAGCAAATGAGTGCTTATGGAGTGGGAGTAATATCAACAGTACCTCTAGGGCGCTCTATGATGCCTATTCCGACATTTTATAAGCATAAGGTAGGTGTTATGACAGGTACAGACAGTATCGTCGATCATTGGCAACCTTTTGGTTCTTGTGATATGTTAGAGAAAGCGAAGCACTGTGCAGAGCTTTATGGCTGGACAGATGAGTTAAGATTAAGTAGAGCATTGCAAATCGCGACGAAAGATCAAATTCTTCCTTTAAATGAGAACGGAGAACGCCAATGGCCTAAAGTAGGTGATTCGGCAGACTTTGTCTTGGTTAAAGCAAGCTGTTCTGCTGAGGCAGTAGCCCGCACCCCTGATAGAGAAGCAACTTTCTATAAAGGAAACAAAGTGTACACTAGGGGAACTGTTTAGTGTTTTTTTGTGATGTTGTTTTTTTGTAGGAGAGTATTATTCTTTTAAAAGACACCCTCACACCCTCACACCCTCACACCCTCACAACTCCACACCATCACAACTCCACACCATCACAACTCCACAACCTCCCACAAAAAAAGGAGTTGTTTCTAAAAACAACTCCTTTTAAAGTACATATAACTATAACTATGTTACATTATTTTTTCTTGTAAACACTTTCTTTTTTGAAATGTACAGTTAATAAATAATATACAACTGCTCTGTATTTATGCTTGTTTGATTGACCATATTTGTCCATCACAGCTTGAATTCCTTTATCTAAATCTGGTCCGTCTTTAAGACCTAACTTTTTAATTAAAAAGTTATTCTTTACAGTAGCTAATTCAGATTCTGAAGAGCTTGCTACAGTAGATGAATCTTGGTTATAAATAGATGGTCCACATCCGATAGTTACAGCAGTTAATAAGTCCATATTAGCTGTTACACCACATTTTTCTTTTAAATCAGCAGCGTACTTTTGAATTAATTCGTCTCTTTTACTCATAATTTTCTTTTTTGTTGAGGACAAGATACGCAAAATATCAATACGTGTGCATTAATGGTTGTTAAAATTACATATTGCGAAAATAGGCACTTAAAACCGTATTATTAATTTCAGTTGGCGTAAATACTTCTAGGATACAAGGTGAATTATCTGCTTCAAAAAATGCTTTACACGCTGTGTTAAGCTCTTCTTCATTCTGTGCAGTAAGGTAATTAAACTTGTACATTTTCGCTAGATGCTCCGCCGTTAGGTTGTGACTTGTTTCAAAGAAAGTATTGAATACAGGTGTTTCTTTATGCCCTGGTAATATTCTAAAAATACCACCACCACCATTATTCAGCAATAGTATTTTAAAGTTAGCAGGAATGTAGTTATTCCACAGTCCATTGCTATCATATAAGAAACTAATATCTCCTGTGATTAGTAATGTAGGTTTATGAGAAGCTACGGCAGCGCCTATAGCCGTCGAAGTACTTCCATCTATTCCGCTAGTCCCTCTGTTACAATAAACGTCATTAGACGCATCTATTTTGATTAATTGAGCATATCGGATAGCAGAGCTGTTGCTAATCTGCAATTGTGTCTGTTGAGGTAAATGAGCGAATAATATCTCGAATACCTTCAGATCACTAAATGGGATAGTTTCTAGATAGGTATTGTGTTTCTCTAGACGAGCTTCTACGATAGCTTGTATCCAAGGGTTGTAAGTTGACTCAGCACTTGGAAGAACGTGTTCTTTGATGCTTTGGAAGAAGTTCTCTGGTGTATCTAATACAGTTTTATTTAGCGCATTATAGGTATCATAGTGTCTTAGCGTATCTATATGCCAATGCTGAGCAGGCTTATATTTGCGCAGAAAAGCTTTGATACGCTTGCTTACAATCATTCCTCCGAACGTAATCAGAATATCTGGTTGGAAGGCAAGGAAGTCCTCTTCTGAGAATGTAGTGATGATTCTATCGAT
The DNA here is from genome assembly GCA_051649065.1 of Flavobacterium sp. Classification (GTDB taxonomy): domain Bacteria; phylum Bacteroidota; class Bacteroidia; order Flavobacteriales; family Flavobacteriaceae; genus Flavobacterium. Next base: position 5,331 of record JBOFGJ010000969.1, read on the forward strand.
GTGTTCTACATAAGTAGGATGGTGTAGGTTAGAGGTCGTTTCTGTCATCACAATAACAGAAGGATCACTTGCTAACCAATCAATAACAGCATCACTCAGTACTCCTGGATTATTAACCCCGACCAAGACTAATTTTTTAGAAGCAGCTTTATAGTCTGCTATGTATTGGTCATATTCTGTAAACTGAAGAGGTAGCTCTTCTATCTCTACAAGAGTAGGAGAGGCAGTCAGCGTATCGATTGTATTATATAGCGGTTCTTCAAAAGGAGCATTGATATGCACAGGTCCTTTCTGAGCTATCGCAGTATTAATGGCATTATTAATAAGGATATCATTCTCTTTATTAGCTTCTTCAGATAGATTAGCATTATAGATAATGTGATTTTCATAGACATTGCGCTGTCTGATAGTCTGTCCATCTCCGATATCTATTTTAGAGGTAGGTCTATCAGCAGAGATGATAATCATTGGTATCTGACTGTAGAATGCTTCTGCTACTGCTGGATAGTAGTTTAGTAATGCTGATCCTGATGTACAGACTAGGGCTATGGGAAACTCTTTTTGTTGAGCGATACCCATACCGAAGAATGCTGCACAGCGTTCGTCAGCTAAACTATAACAAGTAAAAAAAGGATCACTAGCGAACCCTATGGTTAAAGGTGCGTTACGTGATCCTGGTGATATGATTATATGTTGAATATTCTTTGCTTTACAAATTTCAATAATGCTTTGTGCTAGTTCTATTTGTGGATAGTTCATAATTAAAAAGTAAAACCCAAATATACGAACAAACGAGCTGTATTGAATAGGTAAACCAACTTATTTTGTCTTAACCCAAGCTTTGATTTCTGGATCGTCAGGTAGTGTTCTAGGGCTAATAACTTTAACTAGGTGACCTGATTCGTCGATTAAGTACTTTTGGAAGTTCCACGTTACTTCGCTGTCTTCTAGTCCGTTTTTAGATTTCTTAGTTAGGAAGTCATAGATAGGTGCAATATCTGCTCCTTTTACAGATATTTTGCTCATCATTGGGAATGATACACC
>JBOFGJ010000970.1:0-10436 GCA_051649065.1 Flavobacterium sp.
TTCAATAGCAATTACCTCAGCAGTATACACTTCAGTTTTGTGAGCAAATACTACATTTTCAATACTAGGTAGTACTACAGGTTTCTCATTAATGGATAAGGTAGCTGTTATCACATATGTCCTAGGCGTGTAGTTAGCACTACCATCTAAAATTGCCTTTACTGTGTAGTTCCCAACTTCTGAATGTGTACTGTTTTCGTACTTTAATGTTATCCCTTTAGGTACATCACCCTTAATGGTTAAAGACTTTGGTTGTCCATCGTATTCAAAGGAATTAGATTCTAAACTAACCAGTTTAGTAATGTCCGCAGGTAGAATCACTAACAGATTAGAGCGAGTACTTGTCACATAATTATCTCCTGTTAAGGTCACTGTTACTTTATGCTCACCAGCATTGGTGTGTATGTTGTTTTTATAAACAGCAGTTACACCCTCAGGTAGTTCTCCTTCAAGTAATAACTCGTGAGTGTTCCCATCGTAAGTCACTTCTTTCTTGCTAAATTTGACTGTAGTGATACGAGCTTTTTCTATAGTTAGTGTTGCTGACTTTGTACCAAGCAAGATATCTTTATAGTAGAATGAAGCTGTGACTTGATATTTTCCAATGTTTTTTAAATTAGTTCGATTGTATTTGACAGTAACACCTTCTGGAATATAAGTAGCTTCAAAGGGTATAATTTCACCGGTGTAAGGAACTGTACTGTTTTCAAAAACTATTTTATCTATCTTAGGAAGTATTTCTTCTTTTTCAGTGATGGCCAGAGTTGCAGTCATCGTATAGGGCATAGGGGTATAGTTATTACTGCCAGAAATTGTTGCTTGTATGATATGGTTACCAACTGAGTTTTGGTAGTTGTTTTTATAAGCAACTTTTAATTCACGAGGTAAAGGTGTATTTATAAATAGAGATCTTACAATTCCATCATATACAAATGATTGGCTTTTGAACTCAATCATTTTAGTTAAATCAATTGGGGCAATTATAAGGATGTTAGATCGAGTACTTGTGATATAATTATCTCCTGTTAATTTTACAGTTGCTTTATACTCACCAGCATTAATATGTGTATTATTGTTGTATTCAGCAATAACACCTTCGGGTAGTTCTCCTTTTAAGAGTAGAGTATGTCGTTCTCCGTTATAAGTAATGATTGTTTTATTAAAAGTGACACCTGTTATACGTGCTTTCTCTATAGTTAATGAAGCAACTTTAGTTCCGATAAGTATATTTTTAAAATAGAAAGAAGCTTTGATTTCATAAGAACCAACAGTTGTAAAGTCATTTCTACTGTATTGGACTGATACATCATCTGGTAAATTAGTAGCAATAATAGGGATAGGGTGACTAGTATATGGGGAAGTCAAGTTATCAAATACTACTTTATCTAAAGAAGGAATTTTAGGTATTGTACTATCTTCAGAAATAGTAAGAGAAGCTTTCATTTCATAGGGGATAGGTGTATAGTTTTTGCTTCCTGTTATGGTCGCAGTAACAGTGTGTGTACCTACTTCAGATTGATTATTTCCTTTATAGGATATATTTAGTCCTTTAGGTAAAGGAGTTTCTATAAATAAAGACTTTGGTTTAGCATCATAAATAAAAACCTGGCTTTGTAAGTGAATGGTTTTTGATATATCTAGAGGAAGTATTGTTAGCTCATTATTACGAGAGCTTGTAATATAGTTTTTACCTGTAAGTCTAACATTCATCTTATAAACTCCAGCATTTGTGTGGGCATTGTTTTTATAAACAGCAGTCACTCCTGCAGGTAGTTCACCTACAAGTTCAAGTTTATGTAGTGTCCCATCATAGGTGACCTCTTTCTTTTTTAAAGTGACACCTGTTATGCGTGCTTTTTTTATGTTAAGTCTCGCAGACTTAGTTCCTAATAGTACATTGTTTTGAGAATAGAAATAAGCTTTGATCATATATGATCCAGCATCAATTAAACCGTTTCTATCGTATTTAACAATTACATTGGCTGAAACATTTTCAGGTTCGTGGTAAATTGGAAACCCAGTATAAGTGACTGTTTTCTCTTTGAAAACAGCGTTGTAGTAAGAGAGTTTTGTGGGTGATTGTTCTTCAGTATAAGGAGATGAATGAAGCGTTTCAGCTCGTATATTCTGTATGAAAACAAAAAAAATAAGTACTAGAAGAGAAAGTAGTTTTTTAATCATAACAGTTCTTTTTACTTAATAATCCCTTACTTAGCTAAAATTATTTTAGAAGGATATAGAGTAAAAATATTCTGTTTAGTTTTGTTTATGTAAGTTGTAATGTTACAATAATGTAAATTTAATATCACCTCAGTGTAAATAATGTTTGTTTAGTTTTATAATTCTATGGGTTATGTGTTTTCTTAATTTCATCAGAAACAAAAGGTATAATAATATATGATTAAAGAGTATAAAATAGGCGTGATTAAATGTTGAATAATTGATAGTTGAGTACTATTAGTTATACGTATTTAGTTTTGAGGACAAAAAAAGCGAGAGGGTTACTCTCGCTTGTTATTTATTTCTTTGTTATTTCTTTTGTTTTAATCACTTTGGTAGCTTTAGTCCACTTTGACGGATCTTCTTTTATATCAAGGTAATATTCGAAAAGCATTTTTGTTAGTTCTACCTCAACACGTTTACCAATGAAGTGTTTATTCATACTAAAGTAGCCATAGAACGCACCATCTTTTTTTACTATAGGAGGGTTGTCAGCATGTATATTCCAAGGAGATTGACTACTCGTTTGGTCTCCATAGATACCATATTTATTCCAAATAGACTTTTGGTTGTACTGATTACCATAGGTACCATACATATTCCAAATAGAATTAGTGTCTTTAGCATCACAACTAAGACAACCTAGGTAAGTTTCTTTCCCATCATTAGTGTATAATTCTAATTTCTGAGCAAAAGTATTAGCGCTAAATAATATTAAAAATAGTATGTAAGTGAAGTGTGTTTTCATTTGAATCTTTGTTTGGCGGCAAATTACGAATTTTTTCAAAAAAAAGAATGCCAAAGTTTAGCATAATGATAAAATAGTGGTTAAAGTATAAGAATCTTTTGACGAATGGTTTTTGTGTTGTTTTAAAACTGTTTTAATTACTTTATTTTGGTAATGTAGGTTTTTCTATAAGCATTGGTTCTGACGATAGGGCTTCTAAGAAAGAGATAAGTGCGAGTTGTTCTTCTTTAGTCAATCCTAATCTTTTTATAAGTGGAGAGGTTACAGGAAATAATGAATCATTCTTGTATTCTTCTCTTCGATGAGGGATATTCATTCCTGCATTATACATTCCTATAACACTCTGAATATTCGGAAATATTCCTTGGTGAAACCATGGCGCTGTATGCATCACATTACGCAGTCCAGGAGTTTTCATTTTGCCCACATCAGAGGCTTTATGTGTAACGTTATACCTGCCAAGGTCTTCTCTTTTTCGCTTGTAGAAAGTAAAACCTTCATTGTGATACTGTAAATCAGTAAAGTAGGAGCCACTATGACAGTTAATGCATCTTGCCTTGGTACGAAACAGATGTAAACCATGTACTTGCTGATCAGATAGTTTCTGATAATCACCATTCATAAAAGCATCGAAAGGAGTAGGGTTAGAGACAATAGTCTTTTGAAATAACGCTATAGCATCTAGTATTTTATCTTTCGTTATTTGATTGTTTCCATATGCTTTTTTAAAGTGTTTTTTGTAGCCTTTAATCTGTGTTATTTTAGTAGGTAGTTCATTTATATCTTGAAACATCTCTACGTGATTTTCGATTGACATGATTTGTTGTTCTTGTAGGCTATTCGCTCTTCCATCCCAAAATAACTCTTGTTGTATCCATGCGTTCTCTATACTTGGTGTATTGCGTGTTCCCACTAATCCCTCATGTCCGATGGCTAGTGTCTGTTTATCTGCCCAATGTTCTTTATCAATATGACAAGTGGAACAAGAGATTTGATTAGACGAGGACAACCTTGGATCATAGAACAGTAACTTCCCTAATTCTACTTTGTATATATCTTCTTTGGCTACAGGGGGAGTAGGAAGTAATGCTCCTAGTTCTTTAAATACAATTGTACTATCTATAGTAGCAGCAGGCCATAGAGTACTGTTTCGCTCATAAACCTGACGTAAATCTTCTATAGATTGGTATCCTGAGTAGGTATGTGTTAGTTTCTGAAAATTTAGAAATAAAAATGTAAATAGTAATATAGCTAGATAGATAGCCTTGTTCATTATAAATATAGTTTTAAGCTTAGATTAATACTGCTTCGGTCTAATCCATTTGATTTTAAGAAATGACCTGATACAGAGAAATAAAGACTGTATTGGTTAAGCCATGTTTTGTTTCCATATCCTAATTCACCTTGTAGTCCCCATGCATTATTATTGTTGTAATAGTAATTAGGTATAATTACATTATCTGTAAAATTAGTGTGTTGCGTATCAGGTATAGTCAAATCATTTACTACTTTCAACTTATAAAGGGGAGTGGTACTCACTTGGTAAAAGTGACTATCTTGTTTAAATATCGTGTTGATTATAAGTTTGTTTAATAGTTGTTTTTCATCACTGTATACTCCGATAGCGTAGTCTTTTCGGATAGTAGAATAAAGTGTGTGGTCTAATCCTATTTGGATATCCGTATTTCTCCACAGATTAGAAAAAGAAGTTAATAGTTGAGCATTAAAGTTGTAATGATCTACTTTGTAATTAAGCCCTTCTACCTCTCTAAGGTTTTTACCATCATAGTTGTTGTATTTTAAGCTTAGTTGGTATTGATTAGCATCAGATGGTGTATAAGTAAACATACTCTGTATAGTGAGTTGTTTGTTTTTAAACCTATTATACACATTAAAACTCTGCTTATACTTATTTAGTTCTGAGTTTTCGTCATAGTGTGTTATCTTAGCGAATGTAGCTACCTCTAATTTGTTACCTGTATAAAGGTGAGCCAGCTTATATGAATTTTCTTTATCCTTCCTGTCAAGCAGTAGATTCTGATCACTTAGAACAATATCTCCATACCCTAAACTAATGTTCAAGAAGCGATCTTTATATTGATTGCTACTTTTGTATTCATTGTTTTTATACATGATGTTGTTTTCTTCAGTTACCTTGCCATAAGCTAAACCTAATCCAATCGCGTGTTTCTGAATCTTCCATGCAATATCTGCTTTATAGCGAATAAAGTAATTCACTACGTCTGGTCTAGGATCATTATTACCTGTAGTCCAATTATAATCAAAGTCAAGACCAAAACCAATACTTAGTTTCTTGTCTACTAATTCATAACTAAACATAGTATTCGCTAGATACTGTTGGTTCTGAAAGTTGTTAGGATGATTTGCGTAGAAGTAGAAAGGGTTAAACTCATCTTTCTTACCTCTAAGATCATTCGCTAGTTTGTTCTCAAAAGTCTTTCCATATACAAATTTTCCATATGCCTTAAACTTATTTATATCAGTATACCCCTCAGCAGAGAATTTAAAGTCCTTACTGTCATTAGCTTCTTGACTTTTTCTGTAGCCTCCTTTTGTGGTGTTGTAATCCACGGCTAAACGCCCGAACTCACTAGTCTGATTATTTAAAAACAGAATGTGTTCTGGTACATAACTACGCTTGTTTTTCTGTATCAACCAAAGGTCTAAATGCTCAGAATGATTCTGAGCATTTAGCACTTGAATTAAAAATAGTGTTGTGAATAAATATAATTTTCTCATGTATTAATTAGTAAAAGAGTCTTCTCCTTTAGATGCTACTGGTTTGTCTATTACTACGAAATCTTCTGTAGAGTTATCTGTGTCTTGTAATACACGACGTCCATTGTTTAATTTGTATCTTGTTTTTCTTAATAAAGATTGACTAGAATAGGTTCCATTAGGTGCGAATGAGCTTCCTCGATCTACTGATAATGGTACTTTACGTGGAGCGACACGACTCTCTGTTGAGTGTCTTACCTGTACTCCGTCGATGATATATTCTACAGGTATTCTTAAGCACTGCGTAGAATCGTTTTTCTTAGGAGCTTTGATTGTTGGGAATGACTCTACAGCTACATCTTTAGGAAGTTGTACTAGTAATATCCCATCATCTGTAGCAAATCGCATAGCTAAATCACTTTGTTGTGCTTTGATTACTTGCATTTTACCGATACCTATTGTATTAAGATTATAACGGTATTTAGCTTGAGTAATATCAATACCAAATTCTCTCTGAAGATAATCTAAGACGTAAACATCAAAGTCTGCTTTACTTAAATCGACTGTCTTATTTGGATCTACGAATTCTGATGGTTTACCTATGATAAAGTTCTTCGTATGATCAATAGCTGTTGAGGCTACGATAATACTTTTACCTGCTTCGATAGGATATTGTGTACCACTTCCTGGGAAACGCAATACTTTTTTAGCATAGACATAATCGTTGTTTAGATTACCACTACCTGAGTTTTCTGGAGCTTTTGACCAATCATATTGACGAGAAGGTAAGTAACTGATATCGTCAGGTCCTGTAGCTTGTCCATTCGTAGTGTTGTGAAGCATAGCTAGAATAATACCATCTAGATATAGAATCTCAGCACTGTTGTTATAGATCTCAAGGAATTGGTCTCTATATCCTGATCCATCTTGTAAACTTGATCCTGCATAGAATATCTGTTTAAAGATTAATCCTGATGTACTCATCTTATTCATTTGTAGTTCGATCTTGATGTCTTGAGCGTCATTTACAGTTAGGTTATCTATGTTAGCAGTAAAAGTGATAGAGTCTTCTTCTATCTTTTCCTCCTTGCTATTACTAGCATCGATTAGTTGATTATAAGCTTGTTTACTCATTGTCAGTTTAGCGATGATGTTATAGTTACCTACACGTAGATTCGCAGACGCATGACCTTGTTTGTCTAATGTCACTGTATTTTTATTTCCATTAGCTCGATTGGTAAACTCGATTGTAGTTCCCTCTAGTGGAATAGTAAGGTTTGTATTCGTTTGTGAGACTGTAGTAACGAAGTTGACATTAAGAGTGTTAGCAAAGTCGCTAGAATTGTCATCTTTACTACAGCTAGTAGTAAAGACTAAACTTGCGATGGCAAGTAGTAGAAGTAGTGTATTTCTCATCATGTTTTAAAATTTAATTGATATAGATCCCGTTATACTAAATGGAGCATTATAATTGATAATAGATCTCGTTCCATCAGATAACTTTTTCTCTTTGTTTATTTTGATATTAAAGAAGTTGTATGTATTTATACCTATACGAATGTTTTTGCGTATTTCCTTAGTTGCATTTAAATTGATAACATAGAACGTAGGTTGTTCATAATTACTACCTGCTGTAGAGATAGTCTGTTTTATATCTTCAGGCAACTCAACTTTAATTGGTTGCATAGCGATATCTAAGTACTCATTAGCATACTTCTGTTCTGTATTAAAGCTCTTTCTAAACCAAAATATATCACTGTTCATCGTTAATATAAATCCTATCTTAGGAATGTGATATGTCAGTCTTAACTTACTCATTAGCGAAAGTGATTTCGTCTTATTAGGATAGAAGACAGTATAATATACTCCGTAGTCTTGTTTATAATTTTCTTCTGATACCTCGTTATAAGTAGGATTGTCGTCATAATATTCGCTGTATGAAAGACTATTTGATAGTGATAAGTACATATTTAAAGGTTTAATCTTTTGGGTAGACATTGTCCAATCAAAACCATATGATTTAGAGCGTACACTATTTGTCATACGACGTATGCTATAGTTCGTTAGTGTTTTGTAATTACCTGTAGCTTCATATTCTATAGGCTTTCCTTTTTCTAGTTCACCAATGATTCTATATTCAGGAACATCGATAGGGAAGAACTCTTTCTTGACCCCAAAACCATCTTTATTATCTTTAAAATACCCAAAGAAACTATTTGATAAAAACTTGTTCGTGAATGTAAATCCAATTTCAAATTGGGTAGATGTAGAAGGTTTTAAGTGATTATTGTCACTTTCTACTTTTACTGTCTTGACAAGGTATAAGCTATTGGCAATATTAGAATCGTCAAAGTAATTTAGCAGTGGAAAATCTAACCAAATAGGAGCAGGATAGCGGTGCGCTAACGAAGGAGCCTTAGTAGAAATACCATATCCTACTGTTAACCTACTGCTAGGAGATACTTGGTAAGCTAAGTTAATCCTAGGCTGGTAGCTTGCCTTGCTATTCTGTACATCCATACGGAATCCTAAGTTACCATCGATGGGCTTATCAAATAGATACCACTTAAAGTTGTCCATAATGTAAGCACCATAGTTAGCCTGTCCTTCATTCTTTCTGAAGTCATAAGGACGTTCATTTTGATTGTTGTTTTGAAACCAACGTGGTTGGTCGGCCTTATATATTGTACCCTTACCTAAATTGTCGTGGTAGTTTACTGAAAAACCTGCTGTGATAAGGTGTTCTAATTTATTACCAAATGCATCAGAAGAGATACTAAGTGTAGATCCTAAACTTAACGGTCTTCCTTGTATTTCCTCTACAGCGATATATCTACCATCTACATAATATCCTTCATAGATACCTGTAGTATCTCTGTTAGCGATAGGGAAAGGTCCTTTGTTAATCCTCTCTTGATTATAGGTATTGCTAATACCATATGATCCATTGATATTCAGGTTTAATGATTTAATGACTCTTGAGTTTAGCTGTACAGTAGTTCTATTAGACCATCTAAAGAATTCGTCTGTTGCCTTTAGTTTGCGACTTTGTTGATCATCTGGATCTTCACGTACCCCGTCCATTCTCTTGCTAAAGCTTAAACTTAGGTTGTTTTTAACCCTAGGAGAGAATGATTTAGTCCATAATACACTTTGATTTATTCTATTGTATTCCTTGATTTTATCCCTAGGATCATTGTTACTTTTAGAGTAATTAACAGAGAAGTTAAGAGCTCCCCATTTATTAGGTAAACCAAATCCTTTAGATAAGCTATATGAAGTAGATCCTCTATTGATATTCGTAGTGAAACTGTATGGTGTCTTTCCTGCCTGCTTATTAATGATAATAGCACCATCTGTTAATTCCCCGTACTTTGCAGAAGCAACCCCTTGTACTACTTCTATACTTTCGATGTTCTCCACTGGTATTTCACGTAAGTCAACCCCTTGATAAGTTAGGTTAGTGATGCTACCTATATTCGCACTTGTAGTGATACCAAACTGGTTAAGACTTCGCGCCTGCATATTGGCATCATTTGATATCGTTACATCATCTATTATAATAGCCACCCCGAAAGAGTTGTTCATTGATTGTAGCGTTCCACCAGTCATTTTGTCAAAACTTGCTCCTCTAAGGTTAATTGTCTGAGCTGTATTTAGATTAGGAGCTACAGTAGCGTGACCTGGTAGGGTGTTAAGGACATCCTTTAAACTGAAGGCTTGCGCTTCACTGATCTTCTCTTTGTCTATGACTATAGCTGAGTTAGAGCCTGATTGGGCTTTAAGTATGGGAGCAGTAATATTGATTTCGTCTAAGGTAATCGATAGATCTACTAACGTAAAACGATGATTGTAACTGTTAAATGCTTGTAAGTCTGTAATGAAAATTGACTTTTTATTAGCGTAGTTTATACTAAACGATTCGAAGTCTTTCTTAATCGTAAAAGAAAATTCCCCTTTAGTATTAGTATAATAAACTTCATTGTTATTTAAGACAATTGAAGCAAATTCTAAGGGAATATTTTGGGAGTCTAAGACTGTCCCTGTAAACTTCTTAACATTCTGGGCGACACTATTTCCTGCAAGGAGGAATAGAAATATGTGGATTAAGTGATGTGAGAGTAACTTGACTACATGTGATGATAAATTCATTATTTGGACTTAATTTAAATAGTGGTGTAAATGTATGTATTATCCCAATATTAAAAATTAAGTTAAAATAAGTGTGTTGTTTATTTAGATTAACTTGGTGATAATTAGTAAGGTGTGTTTTATTAATGAAATTAAGATTTTAGAATGATTTGAATTACTTATTAATTATATTGAATCTAAATAGAGTTATATTATTTAGAATTATTCTAATATATAGATTAGAATAAGAAATATTCATAAAAATGAGATTAGATGCCTGTTATTGTCAGTTTAGTTGAATAATTAAGAGAATTGTGAGGTGTGTTTATGGCAGAATGTAGGGGTTAATTGGAATGAAAGTAAATAGAATAGGAAAATAAAGGAGTTGAGGTATTCTATGTTTACCTTGATTTAGATAATAGCGTAATTAAGAAAATATAACTAGTCAAGTTTATTTTTTCCGAATATGTTCATTTTAGATTTGTAATTTTACTTCTTCTAAGTATTTATATCTTATTGCTTATCACAAAACAAACCTAATTTTTCACCAATTCTTTTTTATGATGTTGCTGTATTGCTTTGTATGAAAGTATATTGA
>JBOFGJ010000971.1:0-1037 GCA_051649065.1 Flavobacterium sp.
AATGATGAAGCCGTAAGTAATCAAATGAACAAGCGATTACGACTATGTGTGTTAGTTCAGTTAGCAATATTTCTTTTCGTTTGCAGTTTTCAACATATAGCTGGTTCGGTATATTATACCCTACTGATTTTATATATAGTGTATAACTCGAAATTAAAATATAAAACTAGTGTCAGTTAAAATATAGAGGGTGAAATAAATAATATGGATAAAATAGTATTTTTAGTTGTAATCCATAGTAAAAGTCCCGAGCTGACAAAAACTGTTCAAAGTTATAGGTGTCTGGATTTTAAATCAATACATCTTGATGCAACTTTAGTTATTTGGGACAATTCAGTCAAAGGATTTGGAAATGGATCACTTAACTATAATTCGTCAAAAGAACATTACTTCCATACTGGGAATAATGAAAGGCTCTCTATCGTATATAATAAAGTAATATCAGAATATAGAGATGAAGTTAAATGGCTAGTTATATTAGATGATGACTCTGTGCTTGATCAGGCTTACATTAATAGCCTAGATAGGTTTGTTAAGGAATGCTTTGATAATCCGCTCGTAAATGTAGCGGTACCGAAGATTTATAATAAAGGCTCCATGATTTCGCCAGGTTTTGTAAAAGGGGTGCGAGGCATTGCTCTTAATGATATAGATTCAGGTATCACTGAGCGGAAAGATATAGTTGCAATGATGAGTGGAACCATACTGAACTTGTCATCTTCCTTACCTGAAAAGCCGTTTGATGAACGATTAAGTTTTTATGGTGTAGATACTAAATTTTTTAGAGATACCCTAGCTCAAGGTAATAAACTATATATATTACAAACACAGTTAACACATGACTCGGCTTTGAGGGATACCACGTTATCTTTCAACGATAACTACCCAAGATTAAAAAATTTATTGCTTTCTAAAAAAATTATATTTTCAGATTTACCATTTTTTAAAGTTAGAGTTCTTTGTTACTATTTTTTCTTTACACTAAAAACAATAATAAAGAGAAAAGATTTAAGGTATATAGAACTTTTGAAATTATT
>JBOFGJ010000972.1:0-1336 GCA_051649065.1 Flavobacterium sp.
ACTAGTAAAAATTATAACTATATTTTGTACTTTAGCGAAAACGATATAAAACAACAGAGAATCAACCCAACAAACTATGGATATAAACTTCAATAAAAACGAAGACCACAATAAACTTTTACTTTCTGAATTAAAGAGGAAATTAGTAAAAGTAAAACAAGGTGGTGGAGAAAAAAGAATCGCTAAACTACACGAACAAGGCAAAATGACTGCTAGAGAGCGTATCGACTATTTATTAGATGATAAAACTAATAGTATAGAGATAGGAGCTTTCGCAGGAGAGGATATGTATGCAGAACATGGAGGTTGTCCTTCTGGTGGTGTAGTAGTAAAGATTGGTTATATCAAAGGAAAACAATGTATCGTAGTAGCTAATGATGCTACTGTAAAAGCAGGTGCATGGTTCCCTATCACAGGAAAAAAGAACTTAAGAGCGCAAGAAATAGCAATAGAGAATAAACTACCTATTATCTACTTAGTAGACAGCGCTGGTGTTTACCTTCCATTACAAGATGAAATCTTCCCTGATAAAGAACACTTCGGACGTATCTTTAGAAACAATGCTGTAATGAGCAGTATGGGTATTACACAGATTGCTGCAGTAATGGGTAGCTGCGTAGCTGGTGGTGCTTACTTACCTATTATGAGTGACGAAGCACTTATTGTAGACAAGACAGGAAGTATATTCCTTGCTGGTAGTTACTTAGTAAAGGCAGCTATTGGTGAAAGTATTGACAACGAAACATTAGGAGGTGCTACTACACACTGTGAAATATCAGGTGTCACGGACTATAAAGCTAAAGATGACAAAGACGCTTTAGATACGATCAAGAATATCGTTGATAAAATAGGTGACTTTGACAAGGCAGGATATAACCGTATCAAGGCTGTTAAGCCTGCACTTCCTCAAGAAGATATCTACGGTATCCTTCCTAAAGCACGTAATGAACAATACGATATGATGGAGATTATCAAACGTCTAGTTGATAACTCTGAATTTGAAGAATACAAAGAAGGCTATGGACAAACGATCATTACTGGATATGCACGTATAGATGGATGGGCAGTAGGTATTGTAGCAAATCACCGAAAAGTAGTTAAAACTAAAAAAGGTGAAATGCAGTTCGGTGGAGTAATTTACTCTGACTCGGCTGACAAGGCTACTCGATTTATCGCTAACTGTAACCAAAAGAAAATACCATTAGTATTCTTACAAGACGTTACTGGATTTATGGTAGGTTCTAAATCTGAGCACGGTGGTATTATTAAAGACGGTGCTAAGATGGTAAATGCAGTATCTAACTCTGTAGTGCCTAAATTCACTGTAGTAGTAGGT
>JBOFGJ010000973.1:0-4078 GCA_051649065.1 Flavobacterium sp.
TAATACTCCTAAACAACCCATGGCAGTTTATTTATTTTTAACAATATAAACCAAAGCTTTAGCTAATCTATCCATATCTAAACTAAAATCAGGCGAACTATAAAAGCTAGGTAAAGTATATGATTCTCCATTGTTTAGAATGAACATACTATTTCGTTTCTCATTCCATTTACCAACTAGTATGTAACTTCTAGTTGTATTGTCATATATAGAAATATCATATACCACATTTATTCCTCCGGCATCTTTATAGCGTTTTATCTTTCCATAAGAGACAAAGCTTCCATTTTCTTTTTTACCAAATTCTCCTAAATCATTAAATATCCATTTCTGGTTACCAAACTCTTTCACATACTCTTCTGTTTCAGCATAAGCTTTTCTATTTGCTTCCAAAACAGCTCTAATTTCAGTATCATCATGAGTCATAATTGCTTTAGCAGCATCTTTATCAATCCCCTGAGGAGTAAATATCTTATATGTTACAAAAGTATATTATTCAATAACTATTTTAGATTTAGACATACTCCATTTCTTATGTGTAGGAGTTACCAATACTACTTTTTCTTTGTCTTCAGGCAAATTAACCCTAACATAAAATTTCTGTCCATCCATAATATGTGGATCTGCAATAATAATAGATTCATTCTCTAAAGTAGAAATAGTATAAACACCTTTTTCATCTAGTACATTAGCAATAGGAATCTTATCATAAATAACCTTTCCTTTTTTAAACACAACTTTCTGTGCCGCAACTAATGAAGTCACACTTAACATCAAACAAACTAGTAAATTTCTCATAGTACTTCTTTTTTAATAGGTTTTAAATTACATTAACACTAAAATTACAAAATAAACATATACATACCATGCTTTAACCATTTTATAATCAGTATATTTATCTACATAAAAGTTATCTAAGTACTTTAAAATGCCACAATGCCTATGAAACCTATAAGAACAGAAGAAGATTACCATATGGCTTTAGTGAGATTACAACTCCTAAAGAATTCTAAGCCAAATACAGCAGAAGCAGATGAATATGAAGTTATAAACATTCTAATAGAACACGACGAACGAGAGAATGCTCCTATGGGGATGCCTGATCCGATAGAGAGTATCAAGATATTTACCGAGTTCTTCCCTGATAATGAGGATGACTTAGATGCCAAATAGAAAACCAATACGCCTTTGTAATCAGATTACAAAGGCGTATTGGTTTTAGCTGGGTACTTTTTTAGTTAAGAATTTACTTTATCACTTTGTAAGGATAATAGCCTATTAAGTGCAAGTCTAAAACTGATTAACTGTCAATAAAAAAAGACGCCTCTATAAATGAATACAGAGACGTCAGCTGATAAATTAATTAAAAATAACCTATGCTATAAGTTGCCTTATAGCTAAATAAACATTGTTTTTTCTTATTAGCACTTTCTTTTTCTTTGTACTATAGTATTCCCTAAATACTATAGTTTCTATTTATTTTATAACAGCAGATTGCTCATCGTTATTCGCTTTACTTTTGGCATTCGGAATAGAATAGCGTATCCCTATCTGAGCATTAAAGTTGAATGGTCTCTCTTTATAGACATTGCTAAGAGAGCTTCTGTCGTCAAAATAATACCTAACACCTGGCTCAAAGAACACCCCTACCTCTTTGGCTAATCTGTACTCCATACCCAAACTAGCATTTACTGAAGCCTGTAAGCTTTTAGTATGAATGTGTTCTTTAGGTCCCTTTTCTAATACATCTTCCATCTTAAAGGTAGTGTCAACTGTACCTGAGACAGCCTTCTCTAAATGTGCTCCTCCATTAACATAAGTAGAGAATCTACCTATCTGCCATACATTATAATTCACCTGAATAGGAATACCTATATAGTGCAATGTCTGATCACTAATAACCTTATACTCATCACTTCCCGACTGAAGCTTAGACGACAATCTAGAATAAGTAACACCTGTGTTAATCCCCCACTTGTCTCCTATCTGATAATACACTGACAATCCAAATCGGACAGGTCTCTTGTGGTCTATCTTGGTATTGACATTGCGATCTAGATTAGCACTGTATATCTCTGATAGAGGTTTATGTGACAAGCTAAACACAGGATCATTAGCTTCCGCCTTAAAGCCACCCTTCATAGATGCATATCCGTTCTGTGCTTGACTTGAATTCGCTGATAGATTACTAGAAAGAAGCCCTATAGAGAATCCTCTCTTTTCTTTCTTGCTATCTATATTATCAACAAGTATTCTGTCTTGTCTTATCTCTTCTTGAGCTATATAATCATTAACTGCCTTTTGTATATTAGCACTAGTCACCACCATTTCAGTATTGCCATTTAAAGTATGTCCTTTCATCCTTAATTGACTTATAGCGATAACCTTAGGGACTCCTGTACTAAGTTCTTCTACTGCTTTCCCTTCCTTCTTTGGTTGTCCATAAGAAGCTAGAGCTTTAGGAGGCATAGCTATATGCTCTTGTTTGATATTCTTCTCTGCGTTCTCTTCTACTTTACTCTCTTCTTTATTTTCTTTTAAACTTTCTTCTCTCGAATCAACAACAATACTTTCTTTTTCTTTTATAATCTCTTTTGGAGATACCTGTCCTGTTTGTTTATACAGTTCCATACCTCCTATTAATAGTATAACCACAGAGGCTACAACACCTATTATTCTTTTAACCCCTATATTACTACTAGGTTTTTCCTCTTTGTGTTGATATACAGTATCAGACCATAATGGTATGATTTTTCCCTTCTCTTCCCCAAAAAGTTTTTGTTCCAAATCTTCCCACAAACCCTCTGGTCCGATCTCTGTATGACCCTTCATCTTCTGTTCTAGGTCATCTGTCCATTTATCGTTCATAAGGCATTTGTATTTAGTTTATTATATGTTTTGATCTTTTGCATTAACATCTTCTTAGCCCTGTGAAACTGTGAAGCTGAAGAATTCTCTGCTATTGACAAAAGTGACGCTATCTCTTTATGGCTTTTCTTCTCGAATACATAAAGATTAAACACTGTGCGATAACCATCAGGTAGATCTTGAATATACTCTAGTATCTCTGACTCTGGTATCCCTTCTAGACACGGCTCCTCCTCATCTTCAAGATCAGGGAGATCATCTGAGTTAATAGGAAACATCATCTTTGAGTTGTCCCTTATAAACTTTAGTGACTCATTAATTAACAGCCGAGTAGTCCAAGCCTTTAAAGAACCAGCACCTCGATACTCAAACATCTCAATAGAATTAAATATCTTAATCAGGCTATTCTGCATAATGTCTCTCACATCCTCTTGCCCCTTGATATATCTCATACAAACATAGGTAAGATGCCCCGAATAGAATTCGTAGAATTCCTTCCAAGCAGACTGATCTTTCTTTCTCAGTCTCTCTACGAGCTTCTGCTCTGCGACATCCTTTTTAGTTTTCTGTTGTATAAACATATCTTATAAGAGGCTAATACCGAGTCATTATATAACTATCAACCCGCTATTTATCTTTTCTTTTTATTTCTTTATTGCTTGTGGAAAAACGTATTTTATGGGTTTAAAAGTACTTAATTCGACTCCATCCACTGTTAGTTTATCAACGCTTAACTCAAACTTTAACGAATTAATTCTATTCGATGTGTAAACTCCTTTTCTCTCTGCATTAAATGTTGCTATCACCTTCTTATTCACCCCTTCCACAGGAATCTCTAGCTCTAATGGCTCAGGAGTAAAAACAAGTAGTACTGCAGTATTAGTATGATGTAGACTTGCTGTAAAGTCAATATCATACTTCACATCACCTATCGCTTTTATAGCTTCGACCTTTGCTTTCTCATCTTCTATTACACTTCCTACTATTTCTCTTACAGGTAATGCTTTAAAAGACATTGTATCTTCTTTTACAGTAAAAGTTGTATTCACTCCACTTTGCATTCTTTCTTGTACAGTAATTAACCTACCGAAGTACTCTCCATTAATATCTTCTATTTTAACAGGTTGATCTGGATAAACATCATTGTCATCTATGCTACACGATACTAACCCCACTAAACTGAACATCAATAAAAACGCACTAATTTTCT
>JBOFGJ010000974.1:0-4365 GCA_051649065.1 Flavobacterium sp.
TGGCAGGTTGTCAGAAAGAAAGAGAACGCAATGATCCTTTACATCAAACTATTTCTTCTTTTGTCAATACATACGATTATTATTTAGCTGATTCTATAGCACTTTCTAAAGTTGATTCAATAGGTGAATTAGTTTTAGCCCTACCTAATTCACGTGCCAATAGAGAGATAATAAAAGACTTCATAGATAAGACTAAGCCTAAGAAGAAGTATAGTGAGCATTTATTTAAATATTCACTAGATGAGTCAGACAGTATCAATATGGCTAATTCTTATTTTTTTTTAGGGAAATATTATGAGCAAAGACTAATATATGATAGCTCATACTCTTACTATTGTTTAGCTGAGAATATTTATCTTTCAGCTCGTGACTCTTTGAAATTGAGTAGAGTATTGTATTCTAAATCTGTTGTACTTTCGATGAATGGAGTGTTTTCTGAGGCAGAAACTCAAATACTGCAATCAGTAAAATATAATACAAAAAATACATCACTAGAGCAGAAACTATATCAGTATAGTTTATTAGGGAATATATTCAGTGGCTTAGGAATGTTAGATGATGCAGTTTATTTTTATAAGCAAGCGATTAATATCGTGGATAGTAAGGAAGTTTTAAGTGAAATAACCAATGGTGTATTAAATTTAAACAGAGTATACTTATATACTAATCTAAGCAGGATCTATGTCAGTCAAGGGAAATATGACACTGCAAGAGAAATTTTAGAAAATATAACTGCAAATTATATCGACTTTTCAAATTATAATTCTGAACGGTATTATGCCTATGTAGCTATCGATATGGCTGATATTATGATTAAACAAGATGATATTTCAGAAGTGTATCCTATCTTGATGAAGGCATATAATATCGGAATTAAAAATAAGAATAGAGTGATAAGACATAGATCTGTATTGGGCTTAATTGAGTATTATTTTTATACGAATCAGGTAGATCTAGCAATGCCACTTCTAGAGAAAGTTCAGAAAGAAGTAAGGGATGTAGGTGATTTTAGATCTCAGTTAAAAGCATTGGAATTATTAATGACGTATACTGATAATAATTCGACAGATTACTTTATGGAGTACATGGAGATTAGCAAGTTGTTTAAAGGACAGACTTATTGGGTAAAAAATAATTTCGTCCGTCTTAAAGACGAGGTTGATGTGTTAACTCAAGTAAACAGAAGCTTAAATCAGACTAATAGATACATTACATTAATAGGAGCTGGATTATTATTTATTTTAATGTGTGTTATACTTTTTTATGTGTACCAGTCTAAAATTAGGAAAGTAGGTCTAAGTAAGATGTTCCAACGTGATACAGAACATTACTACAATTCCATTATTAATATCCAAAATTCATTAGCCTTAGTTAAGGATAGAGAGCGTGGTATGATTGCTAAAGAATTAAATGACGGAGTGATAAATCGACTGTTTGCGGCTAGATTTTCTCTCGTACAGTTAGAAGATGAACAGATAAGTCATCAAAAAGATCTTTTAGTAAACGAGATAATTGAAGTAGAAAAGTATATCCGTGCAATATCACATACTATCGTAAATGAGGAGATTATACAGATTCAGAAATTTGAACAACTACTAGGAGAATTAGTATTGATGCAAAAAAAACAGTCGCTTATTGATTTTACTATTCAGTTTGATCAAAAATTGGACCTAGAGAAACTTAGTCATCGAAAGAAGATTAATATTTATCGATCAATACAAGAGGCACTTATTAATGTGCATTTACATTCTTCTGCCCATAGTTGTAAAATAGTGTTTACTTATAAAAGCACTACTTCTTTTGAAGTACGCATTGCTGATGATGGAATAGGTTTTGATACTAGGTCAATCAAAAAAGGATACGGGTTACTACACATTAAAGAACGGCTAGCGATGATTAAAGGAAAACTAGTAGTTAATAGTAGACTAGAGAAAGGAACGACATATTTATTCATTATAAGTAGTTAGAAAGGGAGGATGGGGTGAATTATACTTAAAAATAGCAATAAAAGGAAAGACATTGTCTGTAGTTATATGTTTATTTCTGCATTATAATTGTGTAGAATGTTGTAAATTTATTGTTAATTTGTATTATAAGTAGTTTGAATTCGTTTATTTTATAATTATTATTCATTAAAAAATGTGAAAGTATCGGTAAATGAATTGTTCTATATATTTGCATTGTTTTGTTAATTTCAAAAGAGGTCGTTAGTAGTTTCTTTATAGTAAGAGAGAATATGATTATTCGGATAATTAAGTATTGTATTTTTTTTTGTTTTTTCTTTTTCTTCTTCAGTTGTAATGAAGGACTAAAAAAGAACAATACTAAATTAGAACAAGTTGATTACTTCCTAAAGAGCTACAATAAATTTAATGTATCAGAACGTGACAAGACTAGTGCAGATTCAGTTGGTAAAGTACTTTTAAACTTAAAAAACACACAGGAAAGTAGAGATGTATTGAGAAAGTACATTTTATTAACGGAATCAGATCGCAAATATATTGACGAACTTTTTAAGCGATCAAGAAAGCAAGAGGACTTAGGCAATGAGGCGCAAGCTTACTTCTTATTAGGGCAATATTATGAAAAGAAGTTTCAGACAGACAGTACCTTTTATAACTATACAAAAGCAGAGTTCCTATTTAAGTCTATTAATGATTCTGTAAATCTGCAGGATGTGTATGCCCACAAAGCGATACTTTTATTAAACCATAATATTTTTACGGAAGGGCAGACGCAAATCCTAAAAGCGATGAGTCTTAATCGCAGTAATAAGGGAGCTAAAGCCAAATACCTTGAAAGTATGATAATGGCAAGAGCTTTGAATGAATTAGAGCAGTATGATGAGGCACTCAAAGAATCTGATAGAGCTCTACTACTATTAGAAGATCCTGCGATAAAGAATGTTTTTAATGAAGATGCTATCCGACTTAATAAGGTCACAATTAATGCTAATATAGCTGAGATTTATATTAAGCAAAAGGATTATGAAAAGGCACAATCACTAATACATTATACGATAGATAATCTTATCATTAATGGATCTACTTATGATTCGCTAATGCTAGCTCACTTATTATATAATCTTGCAGATGTTGATAGCAAGAGCAATAATTATATAGATGTTGAAAAGAATTTAAAGAACGCTATTAGTATACAATTAAAGTATAATAACTTACAAGATCACAACTCTTATAAAATAGCCTTAGCTGAGTTCTATTACCATACAGGAAATCAACAGCAAGTAAGGCAAGTGCTAGATGAAGTTATGAGTTATGCAAAGAAGCATAATAATTATATATTAGAGAAGAATGTACTTTCTGTTCTATTAAGGTATGAGAAAGAGGATTACTTCACTAATTTCATTAGGTATGAGGAAATTAATAAACTTATACTTGATCAAAATAATATGATTAAGAACACCTTTGCACGATTGAGTTTTGAAGCAGATAATCTTCAACGTGTCAATGAAAAACTCCAAAACCAAAAAGAAATTATCACTAAAGTAGGGGGCGGACTTTTCTTTATAGCTACCGTTGTCTTCTTTATCTTGTTATTTAGACAGAAGTCTAAAGAGATGTCTTTAGTAAAACTCTTTCAGAAGGATACAGAGAAGTATTATAATTCTATTATGAATGTCCAGAATGAACTTGCTGAAGCTAGACATTTAGAACGAAAAGATATTGCGAGGGAGTTGCACGAGGGGGTATTAAATAGACTATTCGTTACTCGATTTCTCTTGATGCAAGTAAATAAAGATTCGGTAGAAGATCATAAAACTTCTCTTATTAATGAAGTAAAAGAAGTCGAGCACTATATTCGAGGTGTATCTCACGCTTTAGCTAATGATGATGAGTTTAAGATTAATGAATTTGATCAATTACTTGAAGACTTGGTTTTTATTCAGAATAGAAGTGAGATAACTAAGTTTCATTTGTATTTAGATACTAATATTAGTTTTAGTAAATTAAGTAATAAGTATAAGGTACACATTTATAGAATCGTACAGGAATGTCTTCAGAACGTGCATAAGCATTCACAAGCGACTGAGTGCAATGTATCTTTTCTTGTGATAAGTAACACTACTTTTGAGGTTGTGATTAAAGATAATGGCTGTGGATTTAATACTGATATAGTCAAGAAAGGTATCGGATTTGCAAATATTAAAGGTAGAATCGAGCTGATGAATAGTCAGTTAGTTATTGTCAGTATTAAAGAAAAGGGAACTAAGATTTCTTTTGTTATAGAATCAAAATATATACAAGATAGTTAAGTTTATCCCAGATTAAGCGATAGACATATAAACGAAAAGTAATTATGCAAAATAGCTCTGAATTTATAAAAGGGCTGAGTTTAAAATAGTCT
>JBOFGJ010000975.1:0-2290 GCA_051649065.1 Flavobacterium sp.
GCCTTTGGAATGCAATTAATTTTTTAAAACTATTGTTATGAAAATAAACAGAATAAATATAGGCGCAATTGTCTCGATGACTATTGCTTTACTTGCAAGTATTTTGACCTCTTGTGAGCGTATGATTGAAGTTGATTCGCCTACTAATATGGTTAATAAAGAAGATGTCTACAAAGATATTTCTACTACAAAAGCAGCTTTAGCTTATTTATATACCAATATTAGAAATAATGCTTTTTTATCTAAAAGTCCAACGGGGATACATCACAGTTTGAGTTTGTATACCGATGAACTTGACCACATTGGAACATCGGATAATAATTATTATCTAAATATGATACAAGCAAGTGGTCCAGAAACTATACTATGGTGGAATAATGCTTATCAAGATATGTATGCCATCAATGCTTTTATTGAAGGTTTAACTCCATCTCCTTACATTGAACAAGAAATAAAAAAAACATTGTTGGGAGAAGCCTATACTCTTAGAGCGCTATACTATCAAAATCTAGTACAACTCTATGGAGATATTCCCTACACGACCTCAACCGATTATAAATCAAATACTACTATTTCTAAAAAGCTCTATCAAGTGGTATTAGTCGATATAGAACAAGATTTACTCCAAGCGTTAGATTATCTAACCTACTCGTTTAGAAGTCCTGATAAATACTACGTGAACAAAGCTGTAGCAGAGCTACTTCTAAGTGAAAATTATTTACTTCAGAAAAAATATGACCTAGCTGAATTATACAGCTCAAAAATAATAGATAGTAATCTATATCAAATAGATGAAGATCTATCTAAAACATTCAAAAAAGATGCTAAAAGTACGATTTGGCAAATTAGTCCAGAACAAGGCAGCTATATTACACCTGAGGCAAGTAACTATATTTTTACTGCAATAGCTGCTAATACTTCTGTTATTAGTGAGAAACTGCTAAAGAGTTTCGACTCTAACGATCTTAGAAAACAACATTGGCTCAAGAAAATTGAAATCAATGACCAAACCTTCTATGGGGTTTACAAATACAAAAACAAAACCGATAATACAGATGAGAACTCTATTTTCTTTAGAATAGAACAAGCTTACTCAATCCTAGCTGAGAGTTTATTGAGTCAGAATAAGCTTCCACAGGCAGTGGAAACACTAAATGTAATTAGAACAAAAAGAGGACTGCTCCCGCTTTCAACCAACATCGCTAAAGTAGAACTCGAACAGGAATTCTTACAAGAAATGTACAGAGAGTTTTTTACTGAAAATGGGCATCGTTTTAATACCCTTAAACGACTCAATCAACTAAGTCAAATAAAAGAAGTTAAACCAAATTGGAAAGAGTACAACAGTCTGTTTCCAATTCCCGAAAAACAGTTACTAATTAATACAAACCTTAATCCTCAAAACAATGGTTATTAAAATTAAACACATCATACTATCTACTAGTAGCATCATTCTTCTATTTCTTTTACATGCGTGTTCTCCTGTGTTAAATAAGAAGGTTCAAAATAATTCAATATTGATACAAGGCAGAGTTACACTTGTAGGAACAGATTCTGTTCCCTTGGGAATTACATCGGTAAACATAAAGAACAAATGGGTGTGGAAAGATGATAATCTACAAGCTTATGGAGAAAACAAACGAGTGTTTGTTGATAAAAAAGGCTACTACCAAATTCACATTCAAAAAAATGACACCCTTGTTTTTGTTCCGAATCACATTCTATATGGTGGCAATATTGATCAATATACGTATTCCAATCTCAAGGAAAGTCAAACTTTAAATGTGCAAATAAAAAAAGACCAAAAAACCTATGAGGCGCTTACAAAAAACAATCCTGTGCTTAAAGCTAACTTAGAGAAACACCTGAAAGATACAGATACCGAAACTCTTGTAACTGTTTCTGGTACAATAGTTAGCAAAGAGACGCACAAACCATTAAAAAATGTAGATGTAGGCTCTGCATTTAACAACAGTACTTTTGGTACAGGAACCTACCACTTAACAGATGAAAAAGGAGAGTTTAAACTCCAACTACACAAAGGCAGTTTGTTTAGTGTTCTTTCTCTTTCCCCAAATTCTATTGGGTTTTATCCACAAAGAGATACAATTGTTAACCTTTATCTGTAACAGCATGAATAAATTAAGTAAAACACTAGCTTTAATTGGCTTTATAACCACATCATTTCTATCTTATGCTAACCTACAGCAAGACAGCATACCTTCGGATACTAGATGGAATATTTTATCGGTCTCTAGAATTAGTCCTGATGGGAATTGGGCATTAGTGT
>JBOFGJ010000976.1:0-1154 GCA_051649065.1 Flavobacterium sp.
GGTAAAACTTTCAACGTAGGTTTATTAGGTAAGAAAGAGAACTTAGACTGGGAAGCTGTTAAGAAAATGGGTAAAGTAAAAGAACTTAGCCTAGAAGACTTATTTGGATACTAAGATTAAGTTTTAAACTATATATCAAAGAGGCTTTACACCATGTGTAAAGCCTCTTTTGTTATTTTTAAGCTGCTATTAAGCGTTTGTTGATATTTGTTATTGATTCAATAATAAAGAGCCTTTAAAACGCTTATATTTAAATAAGTACTGGACTAAAATTAGAACGCCCGATATAAGTGATAAAACCTTATATCGGACGTTGTGCATTTGTATTAAGCTTGGTCAGAGTCTAATAACTCTATGTATTCAAGACCTTGTTTTATAGTTTTTACGTTTTTAAATGTCAGGAGTAATCTCAGTCCATTCTTTGTTTGTTTCTCTTTCATCTCACAGATATTAGAGCGATGCTGTACGAATGTAAGCACCTTTCTAAATTTATTCGATTGATAGAACCCTGACTGTTGGTCACCTAAGAAGTAGCAAATCATCTTACCTTGTTTCATTACTATTTTCTCTATTCCCATATTAGCCGCATGCCATTTGATACGCAAGCTGTTTAAAAGTGCCACAGCTTGACGAGGCAATGGTCCAAATCTATCTATTAGACGTTGTTCATACTGCTGTAATATATCTTCGTTAGGAATAGTACTCAGTTCGTTATACAAGTTTAGACGCTCAGTGATATTATTGATGTACTCATCAGGGAACAGTATTTCGAAGTCAGTATCTATCTGAGTATCCTTGACAAATACTTTATTTTCTTCCTTGTTCTCTTCTTCGTATAGATCCTTAAACTCGTTAGCTTTAAGTTCCTCGATAGCCTCTTGCATAATCTTTTGATAGGTCTCGAAGCCTATTTCATTGATAAATCCACTTTGTTCACCACCTAGTATATCTCCAGCACCTCTAATCTCTAGATCCTTCATCGCTATATTTAGACCACTTCCTAAGTCGCTAAATTGCTCTAAGGCTTGTATCCTCTTGCGAGCCTCTTCTGTCATAGCAGAGTATGGAGGACAGATAAAGTAGCAAAACGCTTTCTTATTGCTTCGACCTACACGACCTCTCATCTGGTGTAGATCCGATAGACCGAAGTTATT
>JBOFGJ010000977.1:0-2398 GCA_051649065.1 Flavobacterium sp.
ATGCGAGTGCATTGGTTTTAAAGCCTTTACTATAGGTAAAGGTAGTTAAAATTATAGATGTATGGGAGAGGGTGTAGGGAGCTTTTGATTTAATTACGAGCCAATATTTTAATAACGATTTATAATTATTTTTTGTTAAAATCACAAAAAGCTTAGAATATCATCAATAAGATGATTTTTTGAGTATCTTAATAATTATAGATCATGATAAGGCAATTACTATTATATTTCTGGGTTATATATATTTTTACTTCATGTTCATCAAGATACGTGGCGGTAGTTAGTCCTGAGACTAAGATGGAATTTGGAATAATGCTTGAAGCGCCATCTAAAGGGATGTTTTTTGTAGAAAATGAGAAGGTAGGTGGGTCGAATGTTGAACACACTAATACGGCTAATTCTCTTTATAATAAATATGGGCCTGCTACTGATCGGCTGTTTGTGGGTAGAACTAATGCTAGGCAGCTAAAGTTTATGGTCGAGGATAAGACTTATTTAAAAGACATTACTAAGTTTAAAAAGAGAACAGCAATGGTTATATTTGACGGAAAGAACAAGCCTATTATAGAGTTTGATGTAAAGAACTATAGATCGTTAGCAGAAAAATATTTCGGGAAGGCAGAGGGGAATCGTTTATAAGGCCTATTAATATGTATTGGGTGACACGCAAAATATTGCGTCTGTACCTTATCTAGATGGTGGATATGGTTTGTGTTATATGGAAGGATATTTTCTTCTGATAATAATGTATAGTCTTATATCTCTCCTGAAATACAGTAGTAGCTATCAATGTTGTAAGTAACATATATAAAAATAATTATACCTCTTAGTTTAAAGCTATAGATTAATAGAATATCATTTAATGTGTTCTTATTTCCAATTTATTCGTTAAAAAAGCTTTATTCGATGGTTATTTCAAATATTTATACTTTATTTTGTAGTAAACAAATGATTATAAAATGGAGAACATAACAACAGAGAATTACGATATTTTATTTGGACAGGAAGCGTATGAACAACTAGGTTTATATTTAAATAGCAATGGTTATAGTAAGCTTTTTATCTTGACGGATTCTAATTGTTATGAGCATTGTTTACCCCATTTTTTAAGTAATCTACCTACTGAGGTACCTTTTGAGATTGTAGAAGTGGAAGCTGGTGAGGAGAATAAGGTACTAGAGACTTGTGCTGGAGTGATACAGACTATGTTAGAACTAGGGGGAGATCGCAAGAGTATAATCATTACTGTAGGAGGGGGAGTGATCACGGATATGGGAGGCTTTATAGCTTCAGTATTTATGCGTGGTATTGACTTTATTAATATCCCTACTTCTTTATTAGCGATGGTAGATGCTTCTGTAGGAGGAAAAACAGGAGTAGACTTAAATGGAGTGAAGAACTGTATCGGTTCATTCGCAATGCCTAAGATGCTTATCATCGACGTTAATTACCTAGAAACTTTAGAGGCAAGACAAATTAAAGCTGGTTATGCAGAAATGCTTAAACACGGCTTGATATTTGATGATAAATATTATACGTATCTTAAGGATATTGCTAACGTCGATTTTAATGATTTAGAGACGTTGATCTATCATTCTGTGACGATAAAGAATGACGTGGTAACACAAGACCCTAAAGAGCATGGACTGCGTAAGATATTAAATTTTGGACATACGATAGGACATGCAGTAGAGAGTTACTTCTTAATGCATACAGAGAAGGAGACATTACTACACGGTGAGGCTGTAGCATTAGGGATGGTAGCGGAGGCTTATATTTCTATGGAATTAGCTCAACTTACCAAAGCAGAGTATTTAGATATAAAAGAGACTATTCACACTATATATGGTGTAGTGCAGATGACAGAAGAGGACATAGCAGGAGCATTAGAATGGCTTAAGTTTGATAAAAAGAACTACAATGGTAATATTCGCTGTGTGTTATTAGATAAAATAGGGACTTCAGTCTACGATATTGAGGTGAACAAGGAGTTGATAGTAAAAGGGTTAGAAGCCTATTTGAATTAAGGTTTAAAAACAAACACTTTTTACTATTTCATTGTATTAATTTGTTACATTTGCGCTCGTGAAAATAGATTTTTTATATATTAAATTCTGTGTGTCCTCAAGGCGCAAGGTGAGGCGTTTCGTCGTTAGACAAAAGGCTAATTATGTATATGGTATTATCAAGTATTCTAAGGAGACTATTAATTCATTTAGATTCAGGGATAAGTTGCCAATAGTTTTTGCTAATATTCGAGTTTGAAAATCAGTTTATATAGATTCATTTACAGTTGTTAGCAACTAAATGAGTTTAATTGAGAAAGAATTTTTTTAACCTTTATTAAAAAGAAAAGACATGAATACAAAATATGTTGACTTAATCAACCAAACTTTTT
>JBOFGJ010000978.1:0-1214 GCA_051649065.1 Flavobacterium sp.
TAGAATAAGGTAAGGTTACTTGCAGTGCCTCTTCCTTCCCTAATCGCTTACTCTCTTCTATCAAGGTTATCAACTCCCCAAAGATAGCTGATACATTACCCCTATTGATTTCGTCGATGATTAGAACATAAGGTTTACGTTCTTGCTTCTCCGAAATAGTATCCACTGAACCATTAACCTTATTGATTATATCGTTTAGTACTGCCCAATATGCTGTAGAATTACTACCTCCAATTACTGCTCTAAACTCTTTATCTATATTTTTAACTGTATTAAGATTATTAAAAACATTGTATAACTTTTGTGTTCGAGTCATCGATACTGTGTAAGTTAATGCTTTATCCGAAGACTTAGGCTTTAAACGAAGATTCCCTCTATCAGTTATATCGACTACCTCAAGTCCCATTGTAGGTGTTTGAATAGGTAATACCAATTCACTACCATTATTTATTGCCTCTGTAGCTTCATTGATTAAATCATTCCATCCATCCTCAAAAGTATATATCTTCTTCTTCTCTGTCTTATCTATCTGATGAGCTTTTGCATGCTCCACTAACTTAGTGAATACTCCTTTTTCTATTTCATAATAAACAGACTTTTCCTCTTGCTCCTCATCTACTTTTGGCTTTATTCCCTCCACAAAGTCCTCATACGTCATACTCTGATGAAAAGTCGTAAATACGATCTGCCCATTCTCTACATATTTATCAAACTCTTGCTTAACTACTTCACGCTCTTGATTTAAATCAAAATTAGGAGCTACTATAGCTAATGCTTTATTAATCGTATGATAAGTCTTCCCTGTTCCAGGAGGTCCGTATAGTATTTGGTTTAAAGGTGTGTTCATTTCTTTTTCTGCTTTATATTTCTCAGCTAATTGATTTTCTACTTGATTATTATTAATTAAGAACTCACGTATATCATCTCCAATAATCTTATCTAACTCAATAAAACTCTCGATCATTTCACTAATACTTTGTTCTTCAAGAATATCATCCTCATCTAAAGAAAACGCCTTATAGAATCTTATAGATTGAAAATAGTCTTTACTATTAGCTTTATTTGCCCAATCTATCCAAGACACCAACTCAGAATCATACTTTTTATTCAATATATGGACATATAGTTCCTTTAAAAGTAAGGTTATTTCTTTAGATTGTGCTTCATCCTCTAAGTGTAAATCTATATAGATAGAAGACTTATTACAGTACAAT
>JBOFGJ010000979.1:0-1699 GCA_051649065.1 Flavobacterium sp.
GAATAAATCCTTTTTTATAAAGATATATTTCAACACCAAATTCTAATAACTCTTGAAAATAAGACTCTGATGCCCACTTCACGATGTTTGAATCAGTGATACCAGGTAAGATCATCTTTACTTTTTTCCCACTAAGAGACGCCATTTTCATTGCCAACTGAAGAGATTCATCAGGTATGTAATAAGGAGTAGTGATACAGATCTCTTTATCCGCAGTTTGAATAGCTTTTAAGACACTATATAAGATTGAAGGCACATCAGAATCAGGTCCTGATGAGATAACCTGTAATGGAACATTTCCTACCACTTCATCCTCAAATATAGGAAAGTACTTTTCATCAAAAGCCAAGTCTTGTTTACTACAAAAATTCCAATCTGCTAAAAAGACATATTGCAACCCATAAGCTCCCGAGCCCTCTATACGCATATGCGTATCTCGCCAGAAATATTCATTAGATTCTTTTTTGCGATTATCATATCTATCCGAGATATTTATCCCACCTGTATACCCTATTCTACCATCTATAACAACTATCTTACGGTGATTTCGATAATTCATACGATTTGCAAAAGCTAATAAGATAATTTCATTAAAAGGAAAGGTTTCTACCCCATTCGCTCTAAGATTGCGAACGATATTCTTACGAATTCCTTTACAGCCATAATCATCGTAGATAAATCGAACTTCAACACCCTCTTTTACTTTCTCTATCAAGATAGCTTCTATCTCTTTACCAATGCTATTATTCTCATAAATATAGTATTCGATATGAATAGTGCTTTTAGCTGCTCTAAGATCATCCAGCAATCTAGGAAAGAATACTTCGCCATTCTCAAGTATTTCGGCCTTATTATCTACTAGCAGGCCTCCTTCTCCTATCATAGAACTCGAAAGCATCTTAATGTATGAGCGGTTTCGCTCTATCACCTTATTACCATACTGCTTTTGATCTAAATGAATATCATCTAGGCGCTTTGTCAGCTTAGTACTATATTCATCGTTTACCTTAAGCTTTTTTGAATACATCTTTCTCTTGCGGTAATTGATACCAAATGAGAAATAAAACATAATTCCAAAAACAGGAACAAAGAAAACCAATAAAAGATAGGCTAAAGTTTTAGAGATTGAGTCTGTATCATAGATCACCCGTACTGCTACAGCTATAGCAATAATAAAATAAACGATCTCCAGATAGACAAACCAATCTGCTTGAACTCTCAAAAACATAAGGTATAACTCTTTTTAAATAATATCTAGCGGCATTGTGCATCGAATACTAGAATATCTAAAAGTAAAAAATAAAAAGGAGTAAAAAGAGGAATTGACTAACAAAGTATATAAAAGCAAAAAAGTCTCCCTTATAAGGAGACTTTTGAGCCAGTGGAGGGACTCGAACCCACGACCTGCTGATTACAAATCAGCTGCTCTAGCCAGCTGAGCTACACCGGCAAACTAATGCCTTGCAATACAATATTAAAACATTTGAGCCAGTGGAGGGACTCGAACCCACGACCTGCTGATTACAAATCAGCTGCTCTAGCCAGCTGAGCTACACCGGCGACTCAATGTATTGCAATATTTAATCTTCTAAAAAATTATTGAGCCAGTGGAGGGACTCGAACCCACGACCTGCTGATTACAAATCAGCTGCTCTAGCCAGCTGAGCTACACCGGCGACTCATTATTATAGTAAAATAA
>JBOFGJ010000980.1:0-1527 GCA_051649065.1 Flavobacterium sp.
GTATTTACACATTCTTAAATCTACATATCTCGCTGCCACGCATAGTGGAGTTGGTTTAAAAGGGTAGACCATATCCGCTTTGTTGTAATTAATATCAACATTGTTAGCAATAAAGAAATCTAATGCCTTGTAGTTTCTATCATTAACAGCTTGTCTAAATGCTAATCCACCATACTTTTCTACAGTATGTCCTAATTGGTTAATAAGAGGTAAGTTCTGGTATTTTTTACCATAAAGAGCCTGTTCAAAAGCTCCAGATTTCACGTTATTTATTCCATCAGTCTTGGCGCCATTGGTTACTATATATCGAATAATATCCTCATTGCAATAACGTACCGCAGTTAAAAAACTCGGATTATGCTTTACATTTAAGTTTACACCTTTTTCAACAAGCCATTTTACAGAATCAAAGTTTTCCATAATCAAGGCAAAGTCTAAAGGAGTTTGTTCAATGTATTTACTTAAAATAATACTCTTTTCAATATCCCAACCAGTTATTAGGTTATTATTTAGAGAAGCAATATCTCCTGTAATAATTGCATGAACAATAGGAGGAATATCTTTAAAGGTACCAATATCTTTTAGGGTTATCATGGCTTGATTTTGTTTACTCATAAGTGACTAAATATAGATAAAGTATTTCAGGTAATAAAGTAAATTATTTATGCAATCCCTTTAATCACAAGTCATGAAATACAATTAGTTTTTATACTTTTATCCTACAGAACTACCTCTTTAAACTATGCAAAAAGTATTAGATATAACCACCTTCGACTTTAAAACTTCTGCTATAGAAATAGAAGTGAAGAACTTAGACTTTATCAAAGCGCTGCCTCATATTTTAGGCAAACCACATAAGGCAAGGTTCTATCAAGTCATTTATATAGAAGAAGGAGAGTTCATGTGCTTTATCGACTTTAAACAAATAACACTAAAGGCTAATGAATTACTCTTTATCTCAATAGGACAGGTCTGTGAGTATGACATTCTTAATGAGTATAAGGGAAGGTTAATTCTATTTACAGAAGCTTTCTTTTCTACCACAGAACAAGACGCTAAATTCTTATATACTTCTGAGATCTTAAGCCCTATCAGTACAAACCAGGTAATAGAGATACAACAGAGTGTTGTAAAACCTCTTTTAATTTTATTAGAGGGTGAATTAACCAAAGAGATAGATACTTTTCAGGCTATTATTGCACAGAATTATCTGCGCATTATATTATTAGAATCAGAGAGACAGCTCAAAACAACTACTTGTGAATTTACACAGAGCAATATCATAAGAGATTTTTATAATCTATTAGAACTTCATTTTAAAGTAAATAGAAATACAAACTTCTATTGTGAGTTATTAGGTGTATCCGAGAAAGCCCTTTCCAAACAACTAAAAGTAACTATTGGCAATACTCCTAAAGTGTCTATAGATGCTCGTGTTGTGTTAGAAGCAAAGCGCTTGTTATCTTATAGTCCATTATCTATAAAAGAGATAGGGTACGAATTAGGTTTTGAAGAACCTACTAATTT
>JBOFGJ010000981.1:0-1798 GCA_051649065.1 Flavobacterium sp.
CATACCTTTTCATCTAATATTGATTAAAATAGTTTATCTAAAATAATCATTTATAATCAACTAACCTTCTTTATTCATCAAATCAATTTTATATAGTATTAGATCAATAGCCTCATTTCTCCAGATAATATCTCCATACTCTACTATAGCTTCTCTATCTATATAAATCCCTTTTGGGTTGCTCCAACACAGCCACGCAATCATCTCATCCCTTGTCCAAGTAGACAATTCTTCTGTTATCTCTATAGGTGACATACTACAGATTCTATAATTAGGATGTAAATTAATTTCTATATTCATAACTAAACGATTTATAATTAACTCATTTATTTACAAACAAATAGTATTCCAAATTTATCCACACCTACACTTTCACAAACAAAAAAGCACTGTCTTACGACAGTGCTTCCCTTTATTTTATTACTATTAACAGACTATAAATTATTAATTTCTTTGACAATACTTTCACAAGTAAAATCACTAATAGCCTTAATATCTGTAACTTCTAATTGTTGGTCATACTCTTTTTCGAATACTGTACCATTACCTAATTCTATTACATAAGTTAACTCAGTAAATGAATATACTAGCTCGACTTGAATAGCTTCAGCTCCTTCGATCAATTTGAACCCATCTAAGCTATAATTAGCTTGAACTCCTTCTACACCATCCCAAACAATAGTAGGATTCTCTAAATCGATTATATTAGATACTTCCTCTTCTTCAAGTACTGTTTCCTCTTCTTCAGTAGCTTCTATTTGCTCCTCTTCTTCAGAGACAACCTCTTCTTCCACCTGTTCTGTTATAGCATCTCCTTCCTCTATTTCTATCTCATCAGATACTAATTCCTCTTCTAGCTCTTCCTCTGCAATATCCAGTGTATAAACACCTTTGATATCGTCAAATAAATCTCCGAAACTCTCTTTTACATTTTGCTCTACCTCTTTAAATAAAGGCTGAATAGAGTTTGCAAATACTTTTTCTAACCATTCAGCAGATTTCACTTTACTCTGTTCCTCCTCTCTTGCTTTTAACTGGCGTTTAAGCATCTCAATTTGGTTGTAAAACTTATCTGATTCTTCTATTGATTTACCCTCTTGTATATCCACTACCATTTGTTGAGAACGAAGAATCTGTTGACCAATCAATCCAAACAAGTCATCCTTAGCTCCTTCATAACACAATACATCTGCTATATACTGATTATACGCTTTGTTCTCTTTATCTGTAATCCAGAAAGGAGTATACACAAAAGCAATTAATATCTGGTTACTCAACATACGAGCAACAATACCATTCCCTTTCTCAAAAGGGCTAATCTTTAAAAAGTCAATATGAAAGTTTAATGCCACATCTATAGGGTGTGGAGCATACTTCTTCCCTTTTAGGATATAATCTATAGCAGCATTCGTACGGTTGATCAACTCCTTCATTTCTGCCTTTACCTCAGCCACACCTACATAAGGATATTTATCCCCCTTATAGGTAATCATCTCATTTGGCATTTGTTTCCACTGTCCTAAAGTCAGCTTTTTTTCAGCACTCTCTTCATACATCAGTTTAGCGTGAAGCTCCTTGATATACTTCTCTGTTAAGTGTACCTCTACTAGAGCTCCACCCAGCATATCTCTTAACACCTCATCGTGTTTTTTGATTTCCATCAAATCCTTCAGAGGCTTATTATCCACATTCACTATTCCACCGATCATACTGCGTACCTCCTCTTTAGTCAGCGTATTTCCCTCTGTACTGTTAGAAAAGTAGTTACACTCTAATCTATATTTTTGAGATAACTTCA
>JBOFGJ010000982.1:0-1724 GCA_051649065.1 Flavobacterium sp.
TAAACGATAGCCAATGAGTACAAAAATACAAAGACTTAACCCTAGTACTTTAGCAGCTCCTGTGGGAAGATATTCTCATGTAACAGTAGTTCCTAAAGGTGCTAATCTATATACATTCTCAGGACAAATAGGAACGGACGCAATGGGAAATATCCCAGATACTTTCAATGCACAAGTTCAAAATACTTTTATGAACATCATCCAGGTATTAGCTAGCCAGAACCTACAAGCTGAGGACGTAATTAAAGTAAATATATGGGCAACGAAAGAGATTGACTGGGACTTCTTCTACGAGGTATGGGACAATACATTTGGCACAGATTATCCATCGATGACCGTTGGTTATATCACCGCTCTAGGATTACCCGAAATCCTATTAGAAATAGAAATTTGGGCTGCTAAATAGTAGTTTAGGTCTATAATCATAATAAGTAGAAAAGAGTTGCTCACAAAGCAACTCTTTTTGTTTTTGTATCTCTGTTTTACTGAACTCTTTACCTAGCTGTCTATTAAACATGTTTGCCCATCCTTCATTCGATATTGACTGATTCCGTTGTGATTCCGTCATAAGTCCGCTATCACTCCCTTAAAAAGTTAAAAACAACGGAGTCATGACAAAGTTATAACTCAGTCATAATCCACTCACTTTATAGCGAATTAATGTGTTATTAATATCGGTTAAAAGGGAAGTTAAACGTTGAAAAAGGATAGATTTGATTTAAGTGTTTTCTTTGCGGATAAGTTACCCCCAATCACGCAGATTTGTAATCTGAGCTACATCATACGACTAATTTTAGAGATACACTGAACTCTAAATCTTCCTCTTCTCTATTATTTGATTTAATTCATTACTGCACTTAAGAAAAGGGAATGAATAGTCTTTTTTACCATTCTCAAAATGACACTATATTTTACATAAAAAACGAGTTCGCTAATCACATAACCTCTCAAGATACCAATAAAATCAACACTTCACAGCGTTTTCTTCGAGTATCCTTCGGGAACTGTTCGGGAACGCTTCGGAAAACATGCCCTTTTTCCGAAGCGTTCCCGAACAATGGTCGAACAACACTGCATAAATACTGGGATTAAAGCAAAATAAACTTTGAACTTGGTTAAAAAAAATAATACATAATGCGAATTCAAACACTTTAAGGAATGGTGTTTTTTATACTTGAAGGAAGATTGTTTCTTGCTTTGATTTATGTCATTCACAGCACTCAAATCATCAGTTAGACAACTGATATAAAGCAAAGTACTCCACAAAGATACAAAAAATATAAATTCCCTTAAAGGCTACTTTATACCTACCCCACCCCCATTATAAACTTCCCTATCCCTTCTTGTGCTTACACCTCTTTCAAAAAGATAGACAATAACTCTTCTTTTAGTGCATTATCTTACAACTACACTATACATCGCTCTTTTTGTTATAATACTTCTACATCACTATAAATAAGCCCTTACCAAACAATACATTAACATTTAGTTACCAACGACTTAAGAAAATATTCTCAAAATAAGAAGCATAAAGATTAGAATGATTATAAATAATTATATATTTGCGACTACTTAATTATTTTTAACTAATCTAAATAATCAAATATTATGCAAGCTGATAAGCCCAAAAAAACTAAGGGTGTGTTCAAAAAGTATATGCTTAAAATACACTTATGGTTAGGACTTTTGTCAGGTATAATCGTACTTATAGTATCATTATCAGG
>JBOFGJ010000983.1:0-16711 GCA_051649065.1 Flavobacterium sp.
ACATCATCATTTTACCATAGCTTACTTTAAGAGGCTCATTTCCTCCACCCCAAGTAGTTTCTTTAGTAGCTGCTGTAGTAACTGTCGCTCCCATAAAATGTTGTTAGTTATAAAGTTTTCAAATTTAGTTTATTTTTTCTATTTAAAGAATGTAAAAAATAAAAACAAATAAATCCACAATAAATCCAAAAAGTGCCAAAACCATGCACACAATTCAATTCCAAGATATTGCTGTGAATTATACTTTTGTTTAAAATGATTATAAATTACATACAATAGTGATAAAAGCCCTCCTGCTAAGTGAGCTACGTGTACTATTACGATCACATATAAAAATGATGTTGTAATGGTACTCTCACTTCCAGTGAAGAAATATCCCATCGATACTACTTCATTAAAGCCTTTGAACTGCAAAAAAACGAATAACAATCCTAATATCAAAGTAGAAACTAGATAAGTAGTCGTTTTATTGCGTTGATTTTCTTTTATTGCCTTAAATGCAAGGTGAAAAGTAATACTACTGATGAATATTACGATTGTACTATATAAAAAAGAGTTTGGTAATTGAAAGTCTGCTAACCAGTCTGGACGTGATTTACTCACCACATACGCACTTGTTAGACCTGCAAACACCATCATAATACTCCCTATTCCGAAAAGCATCATTACCTTTAATGCTTTCCCTTTTCTTTCGTATTGTTCTTGAACTGTGTAATCCTCCATGTTATCTTAAAATTTTATCAAGTATATAGATTATCTGTATCAAAGAAATATACGTTACACTAACTAACATCAGTGAACGTGCTGCTTTGTCTGTTCTCTTCTTATACAGTTTAATTCCTGCCCATAACATCCATATACCTGCTAGAAGAACTAACACTGCAGATACTGGTGTTAGATACAGCCTACCTGTCATTCCGAACACTGGGAAAACAGAAGCTATAATTAACCAGATAGTATATAAGATGATCTGAATTGCTGTTTTTGAGTCTTTCTTTCCTGTAGGTAACATAGAGAAACCACCTCGCTCATAGTCATCATATAAGAACCAACCAATAGCCCAGAAATGAGGGAATTGCCAGAAAAACTGAATAATGAACAATGTACCTGCCTCAATACCAAAGTTATTCGTTGCCGCTACCCATCCTAACATAAATGGTATAGCTCCAGGGAAAGCTCCTACAAATACTGATAGAGGAGTTACAGTCTTTAACGGTGTATATACACTCGTGTACAAAAAGATAGAAATCGCACCAAACATTGCCGTTTTTGGATTCACTATATATAATATAGCAATACCTGCAATAGTTAACACACTAGCTAAGATAAATGCAGAACTAGGCTTCACTCTTCCAGACGCAATAGGGCGGTTCATTGTACGCTTCATTTTTGCATCTAAATCTCTCTCTATAATTTGATTGAATACATTCGATGCTCCCACCATACAGTATCCTCCGATAGCTAACGCTATTACTGTAGTGATCTCAATACTTGCTAAATCGGGTATAGCTAAAAAGTAACCAGCTATGGTAGAAAAAACTACGCTGAGTGCCAACCCCATTTTAGTCATTTCTTTAAACTCCGTCAACACAGAAGTTGACGTATTTTTTTCAGACGATAAATTCAAAGCTGTTTTCATTTATTTTTAATGATGTGCAAATATAGGTCATTTTTTAAAACTATCCCCATAAACAAACCTCCCTACATATGTTAAACTGTTTTTTAAAATATCTTCAATTTTTAGCATCCTAAAAAACCAACACTCAAACAAATCATGCATTTCTCAAAAAATACTTAGATGATAATCACAAACAACTACGATTGCTGTGATGAGAAAAACGAATCAAAAATGCTATTTTAACACTTCTTATAGTTATACCAACAACTACTAAGTCAAGTTAATACAATACACTCACGAAATAACACACCTTCGTCAACTGATAACTTCTTATCTAAAAAAACATTGGATAAATAAGGATAACACATCTACCCTCACTAATATCCAAATCAACTAATTCTAATTGCCGAAATCATTGAACTTTTGAAACACACACAACATACACAATTTCAAAATCTTGACATGATTTGTAAAAAAATGTGAGTGTGACCCGTCCTGAAAAAACTGTGAGTGGTCGCATAATGGTCGCATAGTGATCACATAGTGGTCGCATAGTTTTGGCCCTTTTTGATGCGAGCACTATGCCATCATTATCCTATCAAAGCACCATCAAAGCACACCCTAAACTAGCTCATCTATGCTCTCTTTTACTCATAGTTTTTAACCCAGATTAAGCGATAGACACATAAACGAAAAGCAATTATGCAAAATAGGTCTGAATTAGAGATAAAAGCATACCATGGTGTGGTTTTATCTCTAATGAAAGAGATATGAAGTAGAAATACTTTACAGTATTTGGCTAATGTTTAATTTGGGTTAAACCCATATTAAGCGATAGACAGATAAACGAAAAATAATGATGTACAATAGCTCTGAATTAGAATTACTTCGCAGTATTTAGCTAATGTTTAATCTGGGTTTAAAAAGAATACTTGATAAATACGCTCACTATTAGCCACAAAAAAAAGGATATCTATAATAGATATCCTTAAAATATGTTGTTACGGTTTCTCTTAGTAGTTGTCTACTGTACCTGTACCATCAACAATAACCTTAGCAGATGATGTTCCTAAACGCTTAACTCCTAAATCAATTAACTTAACAGCGAAGTCTTTATCTCTAACACCACCAGAAGCTTTAACTGATAATGGCCCTGCATTCTCTAACATAAGAACCATAGCCTCTAATGTAGCTCCATTAGGTTTACCTCCTTCTGTTTTATAGAATCCAGTAGATGATTTTACAAATACCTTCTCATAGTCTTTCTCACTGAACTTAGACATAACTACATTTTTAATTAATGCAGTTAACTGAACGATTTGATTATCTGTCAAAGCAGCAGTCTCTAAAATCCATTTAACAATTTTACCTGCCTCAAGACCAAACTTAGTACACTCTTCTACTTCTTTTTTTACTTTCTCAACTTCTCCGTTTTTAAACGCAGTATAGTCCACAACATAATCAATCTCATCAACTCCATCAGCTACAGCTTGCTTAGCTTCAGCTAACTTAGCTTCAAGCCCACGATTTCCTTCTGGAAAGTCGATAACTGTTCCGATTGCTACTTTAGAGTTAGCAGCATCTACCATTTTACGTCCCATTTTTACTTGATCAGGACGGATCATCGCTAACTTAAATTTTTCATCAATTGCTTCTTGAATCAAATCAGCTACTATTTGATTATTTTCTACTTCACTAACTCCAGCTTGATCAGCTAATTTTAAGTAAGTAGAATCCATAAATTCCCTTAAGTCTTTCATAATCTAAATATATTAAAAACAAAAAATGACCCCAACATTGAGGTCATTTTGTAATCTTATTTCTTTCTTTTGAAAAGAGTCAAACATAGTAATACCCCAAATAAACTACCTAGACAGTTTGCTAATTCATCCGCCCATTCGGCGCTTCGTGTAGGTGAGAAGAAATATTGTAATATTTCAACTATACCACCCATCACACTAGCAATAGTAAAGATAAGGATACTTAACCAAATTCTTGACTTATTGGGCTTACTTTTTACACTATATACAAACCAAATTATGGAAAATACAAAATAAAAAGTAAAATGTGCAACCTTGTCCTTATAAGGGATATCAAATCGCGGTGCTTTTGCAATAGCTTCACTACTTAACAAACAAGCTGCTAAAACAGCTCCTGTCCAGAGTACTCCTAATGCAAAATATAATTTACGCTCCAATCAATTCTTTATATTGTGCATCAGTTAATAGATCAGCAATCTCATCTACATTAGATACTTTAATTTTAATCATCCACCCTGCTCCGTAAGCATCTGTGTTTACTAATTCTGGTTCAGTCTCTAAACCTTCATTAAATTCAATAACCTCTCCTGACAATGGTAAGAATAAGTCAGAAACCGTTTTTACTGCTTCTACAGTACCGAAAACTTCGTCTTTATCTAAAGTTTGATCCAATGTCTCAACCTCTACATAAACGATGTCTCCCAATTCTCTCTGTGCGAAATCAGTAATTCCTACAGTAGCAACATCTCCTTCGATAGCTACCCATTCGTGATCTTTTGTGTACTTTAAATTAGCTGGTATATTCATTATAATAAGTTTTTAGCAAATGTATAATATTATTACATAATGTGGAATTAATAAGCATTAATTTCCAAAATTATATCGCATTGTAAACCCTGCGCGGATATTCGTGATAGGATACATTGTAGAAATAACTGCTTTAGAGAATGAATGATCATAAAAGAAGATAGCTGTCAAGTTTTTACTTAACATATAATCTGCTGTTAATCTTAGTGACCACATATCTTGTCCTCCTCCAGCTTGGCTATTTCCATAATCAAGATACCTAACCACAGTCTCTCTCTTAGTAAGTGTAAAATCGGCTTTAATATTAATATCGCTAGATATTCTACCTCCCATACCTCCATTAGCATATGAAGATACAAATCCCACATCCTTCACTCTATATCCTAATCCTAAAACGAAATCGTTACCATTAGTCTCAGTCAATAAATTATTATCAAAACTCAATGACAACATTCTATCCTTTCTCATCTCTAAAGACATTTTAATCGAGGTCTTAGTTTCTGCTTCAAATCGAATTAACGGATTAAATTGCTCAAACATCGTTGCGTTATTAACCACATATTTATCTGGATAATTCCCATATTTATTTGGCATATTTGGCGCTTTATAATAATCTGTATTATAACTAAATGATCCTAGTGTATAAGATGCTCTATATCCATGAGAAAGAGAGAAGTTTTTAAAGTTCTCTTTAAACCAACCGATCTTCATTAATCCTCTATACCTCAAGTTCCAGTTTGGCAATGGGATATTTCTAAATAATCCAGTCGATACCTTATTAGCATCTTGTCCTGTATAAGCTGCCAAGAAAGATGGCAATAACACTGACTGACTTCCTTTACTATACCCTAATGGGAATCCTTCTTTGTCAAGGTTATTTGGATTAGTAATATCTATACCACGCTCCGTCGCTAATCTATTCGCTACGATAATACGGTTATCCAACATTCTATCGAATGTCGCCGAACTCATTAGATCACTACTAGAGAATGACGTTCCAATCATGACAGTAGAGATACTAAAGTTTCCATAGCTATAAGGTGCCTGTGCTTTATACTCTCCATTCTCTACAGCAAACTGTTCAGAATAATTATCTGACTTCATGCGCTCTGCATATAAATCAATCGTCAGGTCTGGAATCAATACTACAGAAGCATTAATATTCAATGTCTTATTGCTAATTGTTGTATAAGGTTGATTCATTTCAGGGAATTCTGTTAAGTATCCACTGCGAGCAGCATTATATCTAATGTCAGCTTGACTACCGAATACAAATCCTAAATCAGGTTTTGTTGTTCCAAAGAACCCAACACTAGGCAAGAATCCAGGTAGCATCGTACCACTATTTTCAGAGTAATTAACTTGAATATTCTTCACTGATGTAAGCACTCCAATCATCAAATCTTTAGTCGCAGTCATAAAAGCAGAAGGTTCACTATCTCCCTTCTCTTTTTTATCTTTCTTCTTCACATCCTCTTTCGTCTGCACTACTTTTTGCCCAGGTATTATTGCTGCTTTTTTCGCTTTTGAAGTAGTCTTATTACGATCACTGCTCTTCACTAATCCCAGATAACGATAAAGCGTTTCCATACCTAATGTAGTATTTAAACGTTGCGTTCTAGCATTCTGAATCGTATTTCCTAGATTGTAATTTACACCGTCAATCTCAATATTAGAATATGCGTCTGATGCACGTTGCCAGTTAAAACTTCCTGTATAAGCATAATTAGAACGAATAAATGATAAAGCTGGTATTTTACTAAAAGGCAGTTCATAGTTAACAGTTAACTGTTGCGTAAACTGATTCGGTTCACCAATATTAAAATAATCATCCCAAATAGTATTCGAATTATCAATCACTCCATTTACGCTATCATAGTAATTACGCACAACATTATTACTCCCCCCAATATAACTTAACCTTAAAGATTTAGTCAAATCAAAGTTGAATCCGAAATTATAGTTAAAGAAGTAGTTTCTTCTGTATAATGGATCTAGCCCAATACCTTCCACATCTATTAACCTAAACTCTTGTCTATTATACTGACGCATAATATTAGAACTAAATGAAATATTACTTGGCACGTAATTAAAGTTAAAATCCTTCAATAATGCCCAATAATTACCTTGCATAAAACCAACCTTCTTAAATGGTTCAATCGTTTTGGTTTCGAATGCATAAGTATAATCTAATGATGAACGTACCTGTTGCTCTAACATAGATTCTATCTCGAAGTCATGGTGTTTTACCTCATTATATGAATGCGATAAAGTAACATTCTCTATGTCATAAATATGATTTTTCTTTTCAGGATTCTTCTGTTTATTAACCCCAATAAAGTTGATACTTTTACGTTTCGTATAATCCATAGCACGCTTCTCAGCTTCTTCAGCTTCAGCAGAAGACTTCGCACCAGACTTGATTAAGCTCAACTTCAAATCTGGATTCATAGGGTCATATTCTGGAGTAATAAACTCCTCACTCACTGCATAATTAAAAGGCAAAGTAATACCCCATTTCTTAGGTAATAATTGTCCTAAATTCACATTAGTCATTATACTATATGACTTTCTATCTTCACGACTACGTTGCTGTGGTCCTTGCTCTAATCCTCCAAAACCAATAGTAGATTTCATCCCTGTCATAGAGAAGTTAGCGAAGTCTGCAAGATTACCATCAACAGTAGCCATTGCAGCCCATCCTCCTTTATTGTCCATATCAGACATACGCAACTCATCAAACCAAAACTCTCCTGACAATGCCTCTGCTCCAGGTGTAATATTTCTAACACCTATCATCATCATTCTTACTTTACCAAAGTTAGGATTCCCCTTAATACCATATCTCAGTTTGTTTGGTTTGTCCCCTGCGCTATTGTCTAAATCCCTCTCATCAACATAGAACACTTTCGAACTATCAAACCCGGGTTTTGACACTTCACCCATTTT
Organism: Flavobacterium sp.; assembly: GCA_051649065.1. GTDB lineage: Bacteria > Bacteroidota > Bacteroidia > Flavobacteriales > Flavobacteriaceae > Flavobacterium. The sequence goes on from JBOFGJ010000983.1 coordinate 7,135, forward strand.
TAAAACTTTCAACTTTGCTAACAAATCTAGAGACACATCTAGTTCGTTCTCTTTAGGCCAAATACTCTCAGGGTTAGTTTCCCCTCCATTCGTTATTTTTAATGGTATCTCTATTTCATAAAAGTTTTCTATAACATCACTACCTAATCTAATGAATGCTGCCATTTCATAATCCTGTAAGCGTCTAGTAGCATCTTTAAGAGACTCACCGTGAATAAACATTCTCAATTTCTTGTATTGACGCATATCCACATTAAAATTCTTAAACACCCCTCTAGCATCTTGACTTAATAATCCATTAGGATGACCATTAGGATCTTTAGGATATACTTTTACAGATAGAGACTGTTCATTCTGATTAATCAATGTATTATTCATATACACCTGTTCTCTTCTAACTCCTGGAGGAGTCACATAAGGAATAGGTTTACGGTCATAGTTATCTGTTAAGTTTACAGAAGATACATCTACACCTGTATTCGCATATATCTCGTCTATCTTATCAGGTCTGTTTTCTATTAAGTTTCTAGTATAACGCTTCCAATCTGAGCGAACTAAATTCAATGTCCCGAAACGCATTGTAACTTGTTTTTCAAAACCAGTTAAGTACATACGCATAAAACGAATAGAACGCGTATCTTCTATAGGCCCTACTTTTTTACCTTTAGTATCAACAGGTATTTTATACTGGATCCAACGTACATCAGATACAGAACCATCAGGTAGCTGTACCTTAGTCTCACGCACATCAGTTACATACTCATCTCCAACTACAGTATTTGGCTTTACCTTAACCTTGTACTCATAATAAGCATTGATGGTATTCATCGTGTTATCTCCATCGATATCTTCTGCATCTGGTTGATTACTACCTGCACGTCCACCACCTGCTGGGCTATTATTCTCTAATCCGTTATAATCTCTATATCGTTCTAATATCCCTCCTTGTGCATCTAAATAGTGAATAAAGTTATCTGCAGCAGGATCACTAAAACCAGCAAAATCTTTAAAGAACATTCTCTCTTCTTCATCATTTAGCCCATCTAGTCCAACGTCTTGTAAACGTCTATTATCAGCATTAGTATCAAATGCATAAACTAAAGAAGGAGCTGAAGGTACCTTACCCCAAATAGTAGTAATCGTATTAGTTACATTTACCCCAGTATCAGGAAGTCCATTCTCATATTGTTTATGTCCATCTCTTAAAATATCTTCAGAAATAAATCCAAGATTCAGACGTAATTCTCCCGTATTTTGAGCAGTTATAGCATCTCCTGTTTTTCCTACATAAGGATCCATAATCCAAAACTCAACAAACTCAATATTCGCTTGTTCAAAATTCGTAGTTGTAAGACCACGCATAATACCCGCCCAGTTTTTGCGAGGAGTAAGAGATCGAGGACTAGTTAAATAACTTTTATTAAAGTTATATGGCCCTCTTTCTTCTGGATAGAACGTTAAGTCTAATGTGTTAATTACTCTACTCTCTCCATAGGCGATATCCTTATTAGGGAATAACTCATCACTATAAACTCGTCTTGTTCTATTAGAAGACAAATCAAATTCGGTCACCCCTGCAGGTTTATTACCCACATAGAAAGCAGGGTCTACTGAGTACCAAGACATCTTAGATCTTCTATATCCATCTTCTAAACTATAAGCTGGTTCTGTTGCTAGGCTAGTGTCTTCTTTTTCCACTTCATTCAATCCGTGGAAACCTATTGGCACACTTGACAACTTCCAAGATAAAGGAGATTTAACATCTATCACTGATTGCATTCCTTCGAAGTCATCGATATAAGATGTCGCTTCACCATTCATCTGATCAAGTTTAGAAGATCCTGGTTGTAAATAAGCGAACTCCCCTCTAAATGACACACGTGATTCTACATCAGTATCTATATTTGGTAACTTATTTACTAATCTAGTCAAGAAAGGTACTTCAGTAGAATACTGTGCGTTTAATCCCCATATCGTATTATTTACAGATTCTTGACCATAGCTAGATTTATGTGTCATCGGACGTTCAGACATCTGTAAGAATGTACCACCTAAGATAAAGTCTTTGCTAAACTTATGCTCTATATGCATACCGAAGAAACGCTTAGTCTGCTGACCAAACATCGTATTATTCTCTACAGATACTTCTATAGGAGTATTAGATGCTTGTAATCCTGGATCTAGAATCATAACACGGCCTCTACTATAGTCAACGGTATAATCAACACCCTCTACTAATACACGACCAGCTGCTCTAACAATAACTGAACCAGGAGCAACATTAAATGACCCAATAGGTATTCCTTCTCCCATTGAGCTAGAGAACTTCCCTTTTAATTGGAATTTGTTCTTCTCATTTTGATTTCTAAGTGCCTCTGTTTTAGTAGTACGATACATACTTCTAAAGACATACTTAGATTGGTTTTTATTATATGTACTAGTTTCGTTATAGTTTTCATTTACTTTATTCTCAGCAAGTTTATTGAATAAATGCTCTCCGAAAGGCTCTACTGTTGTAAAGATAATTCGTCCATACATTGGGTCTATTGTAATCCCTTCAAATGTGTTACTATTGTATTGGTTGTTATTATTTCCGTAGCCGTTGTTATTTCCATAACCTCCGTTATTTCCGAAGCCTCCATTATTTCCATAGCCACTATTATTACCTCCATATCCACCATTATTACTGCCATATCCACCATTGTTATTGTAACCTCCATTATTATTGTTACCATAACCATTATTCATGCTACCCGCATTATTAGGATTATAAGTATTTTGCATTCCTCCATTAGGCAAGAAGTCAAAGAAACCATCTCCTCCTGCTTGAGGATCATTAGTATAATTTAATCGATCTAAATGGAATACTTTTAATAAAGGTGTACGTTCTACGCCTTCTGCTAATGGTTTACCATCAACTGAACTAATGTAATTTAAAGGACTTGGATCAGTATATAAGATATTAAATCTAAACTTATCTTGAGAGATGTACATTGCATTTGGAATCTGATAAATATTCTTCATCATTAATTTCCAAACAGGTTCTCCTACCAATGTAAGATTACTCTTTAACATCTTTAATATTAAAGACTCACTACGTGGTACGTCAGGATTATTCACATCATTACCTGGAGGCCTAACAGTCACTCCTCCATCAGTACCAAACTCCCCTACCTGATAGATTTTATCTCCAATAGAATATTGGAAAGCTACTGCTAATACTTCATCATTAGACAGTCTCTGGTTAAGAGAGATATACCCTAACTGAGGATGAAAAGTAAACTCATTAGCATTAAGCTTGCGTGCCCCTTCTAAACGGACAAAATCACGTCCCTCTTGTACTTGTACATTAAATCCACTATTACCAGATGAATTTAATCGAATAGCGTTATTTAAATAATTATTACCTATCTGACCTGGATCAAATTTATTGTTCGCATTATCTGGATAAGCATTAGGAATACCATTAAGGGTAAAAAAATCAAGCTCAGGCCTAGAGACTACTTCACTATTTGGTTTCCCTAATTTATTTTGTCCTTCTCCTAAATCCTCAAGAGCTATTATATTACGCGCGTTATTACCTGTTTGGTTCACTCGACCGTAGCGATTCGTAATCCAAACTTCTACACGTGTGATACGTACTCTGCTCTTGATGAAAGGATATTTCTCTAAAGACTCATCATAGTTGTTTCTAAAGAATTGAGATAAGAAGTAGTGTCTATCCTCATCGTAATCTAAAGCATACATCTCAAACTCTTCTAATACTCCAGCACCGTCAGCTCTAATAGAAGTAGTTTGGGATTTTTGTTCTGAGAATACTCCTGTAATAGTAGTTCGACCAAACTGTAATTCAGTCTTAACACCAAACAAACTCTGTGCTCCTCTCACAAGAGAACCACTAATCGGCATACTAACATTACCTACTTCTACTTTACGTACAATATCATCCTCATCTGGAGCAAATGAGAGTTTCATCATATTTTGGAAATTAAAAGTAGCTTGCGTATCATAGTTGATATTTACAGCTAACCTAGTACCCACCATTCCTTGAAGCCCCATACTGATACGCTGATTAAAATCAAAAGCCATATTCTTACGATTACGCGTAGACACAATAGGGTTATCCTGTTTACTATAACGAACCCCCATATCAAACTCAACAGACCCCGTAGGCTTAACATCTATCGTATTAGAACCAAAAATAGTACTGAATAGCTTAGAGTTCACATAATACCTAGGTAACATATCACGCTTTACCTCCTCATCCTCCTCTCTACCGTGCATCACATTAAACCTCTGTAAGAAATACTTACGAAGTTCGGCACGCATAATTAATTCTTCAAACTCTTTACGCGTTAAAATAAGAGGATAATTGACGTTAAAACCGTCAAATGTTTTAGTTAGATAGTAGCTATCCTTATAAGGATTATATGAATATGCCTCTTTTATTATATCTGGATCAGGTATAACTATTTTCCCTATCTCATATTTAACTTGAAGCGAATCTACTTCTTGGAGCCCTATATTTTGGGTATACGAAGTTTGCACCCCTAAGAGTAGAATAATTAGCCAAAGAAAAAGTGACTTGGATATAGGAAAATGCTCCTTCAAAATTTATAAATTTTTTAAAGCTTGCTTAATGATGAATTCAACTGATGCATTTGGGTCTTGTTTAATGATCTTATCTACAACTTTCTCAGCTGATTTACGTACAAAACCTAATACTTCTAAAGCTGATAACGCTTCATCTGCATTTGTATTGTTAATAACAGGAGAAACTTCATCAATATTATACAATTTTAATACCTTTTCTTGTAAATCTAAGATAACTCTTTGAGCAGTTTTAGCTCCAATTCCCTTTACAGATTGAATAGTCTTTACATCAGCAGATGCAATCGCTTGTAATAATTCTTTGGGAGCAACAGAAGACAACATATTACGTGCAGTATTGCCACCTATTCCTGATACAGAAATAAGCAATTTAAAAAGTTCACGTTCTATTTTATCTATAAATCCGAACAGAGTATGTCCGTCTTCTTTTATTTGTAAGAAAGTATATAATCTCAAATTCTCTGAAGAACCAATTTGAGAAAAAGTATGCAGGGAAATATGGATAAGATATCCTACTCCCCCGCAATCTATTACCACTTCAGTGGCAGTTTTTTCTACTAGGCGTCCTTGAATATGTGCTATCATTGTTATATCGAATTTTACTTCAAAAATAACAATAAATATTAACTAATTAATAACAAATAATCAGTCGAGCAACTACCACTCAGAATACCAATAATTTACTTCTTTTTACGGTTTTCACGTACTTGAGCATCTACTACAGCGACAGCTGTCATATTTACCATTTCGTCAACGCTAGCACCTAATTGGAATACGTGAACAGCTTTATCTAAACCTAAAATAATAGGACCAATAGACGTTGCTTTATTCAACTCTTTCAACATTTTGTAAGTAATATTTGCAGAATCTAAGTTAGGGAAGATAAGTGTATTCACTTTCTTGTCTACTAACTTAGAGAATGGGAATTTCTTTTTCAACATTTCACTGTTTAGAGCGAAGTCAATTTGAATTTCACCGTCAACTATCATTTCTGGGAACTGTTCGTGTAAGATACTAACAGCCTCTTTCATCTTAGTTGGTGAAGCGTTAGGTGCTGAACCAAAGTTAGCATAAGACAACATCGCTACAACAGGCTCCATACCGAACATACGAACTGTCTTTTCAGTCATAACAGCTATTTTAGCTAAGTCTTCTGCTGTAGGATCTGGGTTAATAGCTGTATCTGCTAAGAACATAGGTCCTCTTTTAGTCATCATTAAGTTCGTAGTAGCAACTCTACTTACTCCTTGAGCTTTAGGAATCAATTCTAAGATTGGTTTCACTACATTAGGATAACTACGAGAATATCCTGTCAACATAGCATCCGCTTGTCCTTCGTTAATCAACATTGAAGCGAAATAATTACGCTCTAACATTAATTTACCTGCATCATATAAAGTTACTCCTTTGCGCTTTCTAGTTTCCCAATAAGCATTAGCAAAAGCAGCTCTTCTCTCTTTTTGTTCTTCTGATTTAGGGTCTATGATTTCAACTTCATCAGTAAACTCTATTTCTTTCTTAAGTTCTAATATAGTCTCTTTATCACCTAATAAAATAGGAGTTACCATACCTTCTTCATAAGCTATTTGCGCAGCTTTTAACACATCTAAATGATCTGCTTCAGCATAAACTACGCGTTTAGGTTCAGTCTTAGCACGGTTGATTAACATACGTACTAATTTATTATCTGATCCCATTCTTTCTTCTAAAGAAGATTTATACTCTTCCCAATCAGTAATAGGAGATAATGCAATTCCACTTTCCATAGCTGCTTTAGCTACTGCAGGAGGAACTACAGAAATTAATCTAGGGTCAAATGGCTTAGGAATAATATACTCTCTACCGAAGGTAAACTTAGTTTCACCATAAGCTATATTAACTTGCTCTGGCACTGGCTCTTTAGCTAACTTCGCTAAAGCTACTACAGCAGCCATTTTCATTTCTTCGTTTATCTTAGTTGCACGTACATCTAAAGCTCCTCTAAAAATATAAGGGAAACCTAATACGTTATTAACTTGGTTAGGATAATCAGAACGACCAGTTGCCATAATAATATCCTTACGAGTTGCTACTGCAAGATTATAATCAATCTCTGGTTTAGGATTAGCCATCGCAAATACGATAGGATTCTCATTCATCTCTAACAACATCTCAGGTTTTAATACGTCAGCGGTAGATAATCCGATAAACACATCTGCACCTTTTAAAGCATCTCCTAAAGATATATCAGTATCAACTGCGAACTCTCTTTGTAAATCAGAAATACGAGCATCGTCTTTTTTCAATACTCCTTTACTGTTAAACATTTTGATATTCTCTTGCTTAACACCAAAAGCAACGTATAACTTAGCACAAGCAATAGCTGCCGAACCAGCACCCGACACTACCATAGTAACATCCTCCATTTTCTTACCAGCTAATTCCACAGCATTAATCAATGCTGCTGCTGAAATAATAGCTGTACCATGTTGGTCATCGTGCATTACAGGGATATCTAACTCTTCTTTTAAACGTCTTTCTATTTCAAAAGACTCAGGAGCTTTAATATCCTCTAAGTTTATACCTCCGAAAGTTGGAGCAATATTTTTTACAGTTTCAATGAATTTCTCAACATCAGTAGTGTCTACTTCAATATCAAAAACATCAATATCAGCAAAGATTTTAAACAGTAATCCTTTACCCTCCATTACAGGTTTAGAAGCTTCAGGTCCGATATCACCTAATCCTAATACAGCTGTACCATTTGAGATAACAGCAACTAAATTACCTTTTGCTGTATATTTATATACATTATTTACATCGCTTGCAATCTCTAAACATGGCTCTGCCACTCCTGGTGAATATGCTAAAGCTAAATCTCTTTGTGATGAATACTTCTTTGTAGGAACCACTTGTATCTTCCCAGGCGTTGGTTCTGCATGGTACTTAAGCGCTTCTCTACGTAAACTATCTTTATTCATAAATTTACATTTAATGTGACGAACAAAGATAACCTTTTTGTCATACTATTTGGATTTACGGAATTCACTCCCCTAAAAATTGCATATTTCGTAACAACCCCTCGTATTTAGTCCTCTTTATTGCAGATTTTTTAAATATTTCATTAAAAGTCTCCTTCGTTAGTTCCTTCCATTCACGCTTTGAATAGTGTATTAACTCATTATTAGGAATAAATCTATCCTCCTTATGAGGAGAAGCAAAGCGATTCCACGGGCAAACATCTTGACATACATCGCATCCAAACATCCAATTATCTAACTTTCCACTAAACTCTTGAGGAATATCATCCTTTAATTCTATCGTTAAATACGATATACATTTACTCCCATTAACAAGATATGGGCTCTCAATAGCTCCTGTTGGACATGCATCAATACATTTGGTACAAGTACCACAATGATCAGTAGTAGGCCCATCCTCTTCTAACTCTAAATCAATTATCAACTCTGCTATAAAAAAGAAAGAACCACTCTTGCGATTAATAAGATTATTGTTCTTACCTACCCAGCCTAGGCCTGACTTAGCTGCCCAAGCCTTATCAAGTACAGGCGCAGAATCAACAAATACACGTCCATCTACAGCACCTATTACGCTCTCTATATAAAACAATAACTCCTTTAGTTTATCCTTAATTATATAGTGATAGTCTTCACCATAAGCATACTTAGAAATCTTAAAACTATCATCTATCTGTTTATCTTCAGGATAATAGTTTAATGTAAGTGATACTACGCTTTTCGCTCCCTCTACTAATTTAGTAGGGTCTAATCTCTTATCAAAATGGTTCTCCATATAAGACATCTGACCATGCATTTGATTATTCAACCATTGCTCTAATCGAGGTGCCTCAATCTCTAAAAAACTAGCTTTCGAAATACCACAAGACGAAAAGCCAAGGCGTTTTGCCTCGGCTTTTATCATAGTAGCATATTTGCTTTTATTCTCTATCATTTACCTAATACTGTAACTTTACATTACGAATCAAATAATCCTCCTTGTGTACTCGCTTTCACGCGACCTAGGTGAGTATATGCTTTCTCAGTAGCTTCCCTACCTCTTGGTGTACGTAGAATAAAGCCTTCTTGGATTAAATAAGGCTCATAAACTTCTTCAATAGTTTCTCCATTCTCTGACACAGCAGTAGCTAAAGTAGACAAACCTACAGGCCCTCCTTTAAACTTGTCAATAATAGTGCTTAAGATCTTATTATCCATCTCATCAAGTCCAAATGAATCTACATTCAAAGAATTCAATGCATACTTAGAAATTTCTATATCTATATTTCCATTTCCCTTTATCTGAGCGAAATCGCGAACACGGCGTAACAATGCATTAGCAATACGAGGCGTTCCTCTACTACGACCAGCTATTTCAATAGCAGCTTCAAGATCAATATGTACACCCAAAATAGCAGAACTACGCTCTACAATAGTTGCTAATAATTCTTTATTATAGTACTGCAATCTACTTTGAATACCAAAACGTGCTCGCATTGGAGAAGTTAAAAGTCCTGAACGTGTCGTAGCACCAACTAAAGTAAAGGGGTTCAAATGAATCTGAACAGTACGTGCATTAGGTCCAGACTCTATCATAATATCTATTTTAAAATCTTCCATAGCAGAATATAAATACTCTTCTACAATCGGACTTAAACGGTGTATCTCATCGATAAACAAAACATCGCGTTCTTCAAGATTAGTCAACAAACCTGCTAGATCACCAGGCTTATCAAGAACAGGTCCTGAAGTAATTTTTATTCCCACATCAAGCTCATTCGCTAAAATATTAGCCAACGTAGTTTTCCCTAATCCAGGAGGTCCATGAAACAAGGTATGATCTAAGGCTTCCCCTCTAAGATTAGCAGCTTCCACAAAGATCTTTAGGTTCTCTAAAACTTGCTCTTGTCCCGCAAAATCATCAAATGACAGGGGACGCAATTTCTTCTCAACATCTATTTCTTCAGAAG
>JBOFGJ010000984.1:0-1174 GCA_051649065.1 Flavobacterium sp.
AAGGGTATTTTGCTGGTATATGCCTATCAAGTAGCATTTTAAGCTGTTTTAATGTTGAAATTTGAGTGTTGATTTTGTTGATTTGAGAGCCGAGTAGCAGCGTCTTAAATCGACCAATTTTTTCGAAAAATGATACATAGTTACTTGGTATGTTATTATTCCTCCCTCTTTCGAATACATCTAACTCCATTCTATTTATTAAAGATTGAGCAACTCTGATTAATTGCTCAATGTAACCATGTATAACTCTATTTTCATATATATCAGTAATTTCATTTAGTACAGGTAATTGAAGTGCGCTTGCTTTAAAATGATCGCCATCATAAAAAATGTGAGCATCTTCATTACAATCAGCTGGTTGCAGCAACGACAAGTTTTCAACTAACCAACCTATAGATGAATCATCTAACTCTTCTCGACCTGTAACGGGAACTAGCTTATGTTCAGGCACCAAACGTGTTAGAGGACTTTTCAAAATAAGCGGGAGCAATTCTCTCAATGCATCTATAGCATGTTCTAAACGTTCAAAAGTATAGTTAGGTGATACTAATCCTTCTTCAAAACCAACGGAATGACGTGTAGCACTGAAAACAGAATGTAGTGCCTCACTAGAAATGCTTGCTAAATATTCAAACATTTTTTCAACTTTGTCAGCAGAAGATTTTTTTGCTACCACTTGAAGAGGTTGAAACTCTACTAGTTCAACAGAAACTCCATCCTCATCTTTTAGAAGAACAGTAAGTTCAGCTACACCAAAATAAAGCCAAAAAAGCTTACTGGTCGGGGAATTATCACCATATATCGGTCTCCAAATGAAGCGAGCGATATCTTGATTGTTAGGGTCTATTAATATCTCAGTAACCTGAATACTATGTTGATAAAGCTCGAGGACTGCCGAGTGGTATTTTGAATGTGCTAATAATTCAAATTGAATTGTCTCATCTTCAAGTACCCAAGGAATCTCATTCATAGTCAACGAAGATGTATCATGTAGAGAAAATGATATTCCTTGTCTTTCCCCACTTCTAATTTCTAAGTTAATCTCCATATTTTTTCCTTAGAAAAATGAGTAGGTACCAGTGAAATCATTACCGCTAGTCAATATTCGTTCTAAATGCTTGTTTGAACGAGGATATGCTTTCCCTAAAGTTTCTTGTACTTTTATAATACGGTT
>JBOFGJ010000985.1:0-1138 GCA_051649065.1 Flavobacterium sp.
ATTGTGTTAATGAAGAGCAAAAGGATATCTTAGTATTGGGATTAAATCCTTCGTATACTACTGAATCAAAACCAGTAGCTACAAGGTATTCGATGACTAATCACAAGAATAAAGAATATACATATCATCCTTACTTCACAAGGGTGCGTAGGATGTTACAGCACAAGATGTTTGAGGTAGATCTCAATGAGGAGAGAGCTTATGCAGATTTGTTTTATTATCGTACAGCGGAGGATGTAGAGCGTATTAACGAGTTGTTAGAGACTCTCGATGGGCGTATTTTCTTAGAGGCACAGCTTAAGATAACGCAAGAGTTAATAGAAGATGTGATACAGCCCAAAGTGATTATCGTCAATAGTTGGAATGCTGCGATGTTCTTAGGTATTTATGAAGAGAGGGCAGATTCTGCATGGTTGGGGTATGCGTTAGAACTAATAGAGCAAACGGCTTCTGGATATAAAGTTTATCAAATAAGAGATATTGGCGATGACTTTGCTCGAAGTAATGAGTTTAGGACAACTACTAACCTCAAGGGTACATATGTGATTGTTTTTCCTTATTTAAGAACGGGGTTAATAGGGGATAATAAGAGTCTACTGCAGGCATGGGAAATACAGTTTTATTTAGAAAATAGTAAGAAGCTTGGACAAAAAGCTAAGAAGGTAGCTGAGTATGAGGTGGATCCTGAGATAATGTGTCGCTTTCCTTTTCTGTATATGAATATTAAGGAAAGTCGCAAGAAGAATTTGGAGAGATGTGAGAGCCAAATAATGGTAGATGAGTTGATTTCTTTTAGGAGTAAATCTGTTACAGAGGTAGCTACTACTATCTTTAATAAATTAATTGACTATGAGTTGTTAACGGTAAAAGATGTTGATCTATTAAGTGATAAAGCGTTTTGCGAAACTATGTTTGAGGTAGAGAAGCCTTTAGTGTGTAAGTTACCTAATACGGAGCGTTTTGACGATGTGTATTTCAGTGATGTATTAAAGGTAAAGAGTAAGCGCTTTGTCTTGAATAAAAAATTGCCAGAAGAGATTAGGGAGGACTTAGAAGATTGGTATTTAGAAAAAATGACTGTAGAAGAGGAATAATTGTTCATAAAAACGTAGGGGGTGAATTACAATTTACCCGCATA
>JBOFGJ010000986.1:0-8924 GCA_051649065.1 Flavobacterium sp.
GATGATTATATAGCATGTTTAAAAAAGCATATCGAAGCTGTTAAACATGCTTCTAAATACACTTTATTAATACCGCCCTCACCAGCACAGATAAGGGATTACTGTTTGATGCTATGTCAAGGGAATACTCTTTCTAAGGATGACCTACAGGTGCTTAATACTTTTTTTAAGAGTCACGCCACTGATTTGGATGGGCTTAAAACTGTAATTCAAAATGTAGATATTGATAAATGCAAACCGATACAGAACTTCCTAAACGGGAAGACAACTACAACTAAGAATAATGCCGTTATAGAGTTGATAGCTGTAATGTATGATTATGAGTTACGACCATATAATAAGTTTAGAAAAAGTGGTTTAGGCATAGATGATGACGATAGTTTAATAGAGAAGCCTATTGTAACTCCTATTATTGAGAATAAGAAAGAGGCAGTAGAAGAAAAGACTATTGTAGAGGATACTACACAGGTTCAACCTTTTACTGAACCTCAAGAATCTATCGCTACACCAGAAAAGAAAAAGTCAAAGAATAAGCTATTAGCGATAATAGGCAGTATAGTTCTAATGATAGGAGGGGGAGCAGTAGTTAGTAATACGCTATCTACTGATAAATGTATGAAATGGGAGAACGATAAATATGTTGCTTATGACTGTGGAGAAGCCACTATACAGAGCTTCGCAGGTACAAATAGTGAGCCTGTACCCTATGATAAAAGTGTATTAGAAAACTTTAAACAAATCACTGTTGACTGTAATACAGTATTCTTCAAAAAGAATAAACCGCAAGTATGGTTTGTTAAAATAGGAAATAATCAACACGAGTATTTTAGTAGTCCTGGCACAGGAGTACATCCTACACTTGGGAAGCCATTAAAAGCGATTACTCAGTATCATTTAAATAAATATATTTATCCTAAATGTAAGTAATCAAAAAAGAGGTTAAGCAGTAGTTATACTGTTTAACCTCTTTTTATTCTTGGTTTGTATAGATTCCGATTATTCTGATAGGTTCAGATATACCTCTACCTATTCCTTCTCATTTCTAAAGGGCGCATACCTGTAAACTCATAGAAGGTATTGCTAAAAGACCCCAGGGTTACATATCCTACCGCATTCGCTATCTCACTTACTGAGCGTTCTGTCTTCATCAGTAGCTCTATCGCTTTCACGATGCGCAGTGCTTTTAGGTATTGTAAGAAAGAGATTTGTAACTCTGCCTGAAATAACCGTGATACAGAACGCTCACTCATATTAAATTTACTACTTATATCCGTTAAGGTTAATGACAATCCAAAATGTATGTCCAAGTAATCCGTAATCTTGATCATACGCGGATTATCGCTAAACGGCAATTCTAACTGCATATTCTTATCTATAAACGTAGGTAAGATATTCTTTAATGCTTGAAGAAATACAAAATTTGGAGTATTATGATCTACCATCTGATCATGCCAACAGGCTGTGTACCCAATCATTTCTATCAATAGATCTGATGCCCCATAAATACCTAATTTAGTATAAAAGGGATCTTTATCATCATCGTGTGTGTAATAATACAGCGAATGCAAGACTGTCGCTGAGTGGCTCAATCTCAATATATGAGGCACTCCGTTAGGGATCCAGAAGAAGTATTTAGCAGGTACGACATATGTGACACTATCTACAGTGACATATGTGATACCTCCCTCTACATAGGTGAGTTGCCCTTTTTGGTGTTGGTGTAAGGGATATCGTTTAGTTGATTTTTCATGAGTGATAAAGACACCATCTTCATTGCTGTCGATAAACTCTAAGGAATCGATGATTCTCATTATAAGTACAGATTATTGGGTAAGCAAAAGTACAATGATTTTGTCTGTTTTGGATAAAAAGTTGACTATTTAAGAAGTACAAGGTATAACGTACTCGCTCTACTTTTGTGCGATTTTAAAAACCACTTATGAAACCGGGAAAACTCCACCTCTTAGCTGTACTCGCCAGCTGTATTACATCAGGTTATTGCCAGAGTGTATCACCCTCTATTTCGCAGATGGATACACTGTCTATAACACTAAACGAAGTTTGGCAACAGACAGACTTGAATAGTAAAAGGGGATTGATTCAAAATAAAGAGCAAGAGATTCGACGTGAGAATACGAGGGATGCTGAGATAGGGAGATACCCTGTGTTTAATGCTTTTGGTCGTGCTGAGAAAGCGAGTAATATTCCTGTTTATACTGATGGATTATTTCATAAGCCAGAGCAACACGATGTTATCCACACTCTTTATAATACGGGGGTATCGATGTATCTGAACTTGTATAGTGGCAATCGTCAGAATCTTGAAATAGAAGAACGCAAGACGCTTGAGAACAAGGCAAGTATTACAGCGAATATGACAAAGTCAGAGGTACGCCTTGAAGCGATTAGAAATTATTTAGCATTAGCGAGATTGGCTAAGTTTAAGAAAGTCATCACTTCTGATATCGCAGATCACAAGGAGCAATTAGAAGAAATAGAACATCTGTATAAGAACGGTGTAGTGCTTAAGAGTGATGTGCTACGTGCTACAATGGAAATTTCAAAAAGAGAAATGACCTTGGTACAAATTAACAATGATATGCTGATAGAGAATCAGAAGCTTGTATTGCTAATGGGGTATAAGGATACAGATTTTATTAAAACACAGGATTCTTTTGAGGATATGACTACAGTAGAGCCTTATGAAACATCATTAGACATCGCCTTAGAGCACGGGTTTAAACATCTGTTGTCAGAAGAAGATTTGGCATTAAGTGAAATAGAACAGAAAAAGGTAAAAGCGAATACTAAGCCAAGTATCGGATTAATCGGAAACTTCACGATGGCGAACCCGCAGATATTTCTTTATCCTTATAATCCAAGTTGGTATAGTTTAGGAACGATAGGGGTGCAAGTGTCTTTCCCAATCTCTAATCTCTATCACAATGTACACAAAGTTCGCAGTCGTGCCTTAGAACACGAGAAAGAAGAATTACAACATAAAAATGTGCAAGACCAGATAAAACAAGAGGTTCAACAGGCTTATTTGCGCTATCAAGAGTCATTCGTGCAAATAGAAGTTTGTACTAAGAATAAAACACAAGCAGCTGAGAATGCACGGATTATTAAAAGTACGTATTTCAATAAGATATCGCTACTCACCGATTTATTGGATGCAGATGTACAACACTTGCAAACGCAGTTCGAATTAGAAGCTGCCAAATTAGACAACATATATAAATATTATACTCTTCAATTCGCTAAAGGCTTATTATAATGGATATTAAAACTCGTATCAAAATTACAGACCGCTTAATTACACGTATTACGCGCTATCTTGCCTTACTAATTATTTTTGTTGGAAGTATTTGGGGAATTCGCACCCTATGGATTTATTGGAAATATGAACAAACTAATGATGCACAGGTGCAAGAGTACATTAACCCTGTTATCTCTCGTGTAGGGGGATATTTGACAGAAGTGCGTTTTGAAGAGAACCAAATCGTGAATAAAGGGGATACCCTATTAGTCGTGGACAATAGAGAATATACCTATGATCAAGCGGCTACTTCTGCCGAAATAGCAAAGCAGTATGCACAGGTCAAAGAACTTGAAGCTCGTCAATATACGCTGTCTCAATCTGCGGCGGCAGCTAAAAGTCAAATACAAGGACGTGAATCTAAGTATCGCCAGCAAGAGTTAGATTACAACAGATATAAGAAACTATATGAGGCTGACGCAGCTACAGCGCAAATGCTAGAAGAGAAACAAGCTCAACTAAACATTGGGCAGAGTGATTATAAAAGTAGTGTAGAGAATGCGAGAGCTGCCACAGCAGGTATAGCAGATCTTGAAGCTCAGAAAAACGTAATAGCAAAAGAAATAGCACGACTACAAGAATTAGAAAAATACAAGAATCTCAATGTAGGTTATACTGTAATTACTGCTCCATATCGCGGGAGAATGGGGAAACGCAGTATTGACTTGGGGCAAATGATTTCTGTAGGGCAAGTGCTGACGTATATTGTAAATGATGAAACACCCAAGTGGATTATTGCCAACTTTAAAGAAACACAGATTCGCAATATTCACGTGGGTAATGTAGTGGATGTAGTGGTAGATGCGTATCCTGATACCAAGTTCGTAGGGAAGGTTATTTCTATCGCACCAGCTACAGGATCGAGCTTCTCTCTATTGCCACCAGATAATGCCACGGGTAACTTTGTGAAGATCGTACAGCGTATCCCAGTTCGTATTGAGATTACATCTCCTACTGAATCAGAAGAGTTATTAAAAGCAGGGATGAACGTCAATGCCTTTATCGCTAAAAAACAAGCTAATGCAAAATAACGAAACCTCTCAGTTATTCGTTGATTGGATTCCAGAGTGGATGATACACGTCATTCTTTTTGTACTTTTAATGCCGAGTATCGTCCTTTTTTTCCTGCCTGCTGCTAATGCTACAGCAGCGGCAGGGTACTTTGGGTGCGATCCACGAGACATACAGTTTTCTGTATCGCTACTCTATGCAGGATTTGTGGCGTTCTATAGTTTAGAACGTCGTTTCTTTACATTCTTAGCGACGAAAGAATACTTTATTATCTTTAATGTATTGCAAATCATAGGGTGTATTGTCTTGTATAATGTGCAGGCACTCTGTATTGTATTTCCTATTCGTTTTTTGCAAGGGATGTTATTTGCCAGTACTGTTAATCTGTCTATTTCGACACTATATGTCCGTCTTGAGAGTTCAAAAGCACGAGAGATTAGTTTCTCTTGTTTCTATGGAATCTTAATCTGTGCTACCCCGTTTAACCAATTGATAACTTCAGATTTAGTCGATCAGTATGATTATTCTTTTTTGTATAAAGTAGCCTCATTCTCTTTTTTACCAGGGTTAATACTTATTATGCTAACGATGCGCTTCGTCCGTCTAAATCGCAAGTTGCCGTTGTATAGTTTAGATTGGGAGAGCTTTGTGCTGTTTTCTGTAGCGGTAGTGTTGTTTGGTTATATCACTATTTATGGACAACAGTATTATTGGTTTGAAGATAGAGATATCCGATTAGCAGGCTTAGGGATATTGGTTACACTTGCTGTGTTTATTTGGCGTCAAAAACACTTGAAGCGACCTTATATCAATTGGCAAGTATGGAAGTACCGCAACTTTAAGATAGGACTGTTCCTGCTATTCATCTTATATATCTGTCGTTTTGCCTCAGGGATTACGAATGTACATTTTGTCAACTCACTTCGTTTAGATCCTAGACACCTTTCTTATCTTAATGTGTTTAATCTAATAGGACTTGTCTTAGGCGTAATCATTGCGTGTGTGTGGCTGATTAAACGTCGCCCTATTCGCTTTATATGGAGTTTAGGTTTTATCTGTTTGTTCTTATTTCACATCGGGATGTATATGCAGTTTGCGCCTACTGCTAATCCGGATGATTACTACGGCTTGTTATTTTGTCAGGGGATAGGCGTGGGCCTATTGATGGTACCGACTATAATCTACTGTGTGGCATCTGTACCTGTATCTCTTGGTGCATCTGCTGCTGCAGTGTGTTTAGGGGTACGCTATTTTGGATATACGTGTAGTATCGCGATTATGAATTATTATAATCTATATAGCTCTAAGCAACACTTAAATCGCTTTGCAGATTACCTAAATTGGTCTAACCCTATCTTACAAGGTAAGCTCGCTCAGAATGCCGCCAAGCTACAGAACAGGGGATTATTACACACGCCAGCGGAGAAAGCTAGTGAGAAGATGTTATTATCCGACCTCGGCAAACAAATAGAGCTGAGGTACGCGATGGACTACTTCGAGATACTGAGTTGGCTATTATTAGTGATTGTCATCTTAGTGATCTTCACACCCTATTTAAGTAAAACATGGGTTTACTTAAAATCAAGAACGGTATCGCCTTTTTAGTTTTTATATTTTCTTTCTTTAGCAGCAGAGTATTCCTTTACTCTGCTGTTTTTTTTTACTACCCAACTTTTGACTATGATTCGTTTTAGTTGAGATCAGAGCTTTTAAATTCACTCCAAAAAATAATCCTAAGCGTTAACTTAGGATTATTTGTATTTGAAGAGAGATTAACTCTGTATATAGATTACATCTCTACCAAATTACGGTAGTCGTACTTTTGGTAAGAAGTTATTTCTCTACTCGAATAAACTACAGTAACCTCTCAGCTATCTCTGTTTCCGAAATGATAGTTCCACTTTTTAGGTACATCTTCTTTTCATTTGAAGGAGTATCTGTTATTATATCAAAGTGATTATTGCAATTTCTGATTCGAAATAACAATGTTTGTGTTCCTTTATAAAAGCCAAAACTAATAGTGTCATCATATACAGCATTTGAACAACTCTTTCTAAAAATACACTTTCTTCTTTTGTTAGGTGGTATTAAGAACCAATATGTCTTGATCACCAACAGTAGGAGGTATTTCATTATTTTGAAAATACAATCATTTGTCTCGTTGTAGTATAGCCAGGCTTACCACCAAATCCAAAACATCCATTATCTGCGCCAACATATGTAGTGACACTTTCTAGTCTTACATATATCCATCCAGATGATGCATATTGGTTAATTAAAGTTTCTAATTGTTCAGCAACGTGATTAGATGTTCCATTCTTAGAATCAATAGAAGCAACGAAGGGTACTACTTTGTATTTCATAATCTTTAAGTGTTTATATTGTGTTGTCGTTAATGCATGGTTGGTATGTATCCTTTAAATCAATGTGATTGTAGAATACTATATTTGGTTGAAGACAAACATATATAACTTTTTGATGCTCAGAATACGGAAAACCGTAAACATATTAATCTTTTTGGAAACAAAGTAGGGACGATTAGAGCTTTTGAGTTCACTACAAAAAAATAATCCTAAGCGTTAACTTAGGATTATTTGTATTTGAAGAGAGATTAACTCTGTATATAGATTACATCTCCACCAAATTACGGTAGTCGTACTTTTGGTAAGAAGCTATATTTTCTTTTTCTTTATTGAGTTCAATTAGTTCGTTTTTTACTTCTATTCTATACCATAGCTCTGGAGGTGTGTGAAAGAATGCACTTAATTTTAAAACCAATGTAGCATTTAGTTTTCGCTCACCACTAAGATACTTATGTAGATTACTGTCTTGCATTTCAAAACAAGTAGCAAGTTCTTTTTTTGTTAGATTAAGTACTTCTAAGTACATTTTTACAAAATCAAGAATCTTTAAAATTTCTAAGCTAGTATCACTCTCTATGTAATCTTCTAATCTGTATTGTATAGCAAGTAACTTATTTGTCAATATTTGTTCTTTGGATTGTGTCTTTGCGTGAGCCAATATAGCTTCCTTTATATTCGCTTTTTTATTGTCATTCCAAATCTCTGTAACCTGAATTTCTTTAGCTCTCATAATCATCTATTTAAAAATTCTTCAATTAGCTTTTGCCCACCCTCAGGAGGTATAATCATAGTTGTTGAATTACCTATTCTTAAAGCTTTATATTTATTAGAATAGACTGTCATTAACTTAATTTCATTTTCTTTATTTTCTTCCAAGACATCAAATGCAAGATAGCCTTTATAATGATCTTCTCCTTTTAAGAAACTTAATCTACAAGCAAAAGCAATAAGACAACCTGCAATATCAGAGTGTTTTCTTTTTGTACCTTTATTGTGTGGTGCAAGTTCTATATAGGCCATATATGGTTCTACTTTCTTTTTCATTTCAAAAGTTAGGCAGCCTTCTATTGTGTTTAAGCTTTCTGCTGATACTAAAATATAGGTTTCAAAGCCTTTTTTCTTTGTGTGTTTATTAAAGTTAAACCTCCATCCTTCATTTATAGAAGGCAGGCTCATTTTTACAAGTTTTGAATCTAGTATTTTAGCATCTATTAAAACTTCTTTATCGATTTTTAAAATCTTTACATTCATACTTGGACTATGTTGTGTTATACAAATATAAATAAAATTATACAATATGTATAATTTTTCAAAGTATAAGTTGTTGATTGTTAGTGCTAATGTTAAGATCAGAGCTTTTGAGTTTACTCCAAAAAAAAATCCTAAGCGTTAACTTAGGATTTTCTTGTACTCGAGGCGGGACTTGAACCCGCACGGGCATTACTACCCACTGGATTTTAAGTCCAGCGTGTCTACCACTTCCACCACTCGAGCGTCTTAATGTAGACTGCAATACTACTTCCGTATTGCGAGTGCAAATATAGACGATATATTTTATTATACAATAACTAAATCTCGTTTTTTGACTTAAAAAAGTAACTTAATTTATTATATGTTGATTAATAGAGAGTTATTAAGTGTCTTTTTTAGCAATTATCTAATAAATATTTATTCACATTTCTCAAATACAGTTTTAATCTATCATATAATAGGTGTTAACACCATAACAGCTATGTTTATTAAGCTATCTGCATTAGTTAATTCTTTTTGTGAGTTAGTTGTTTGAATAAAGCTAAAGCCTTTGCATCCCAATCCTTGGTTACTGTAACGTAGTTGTCTCCTGTTCCGTAGATAGTGTACATTACATAATCCCAGCAGTATTCTTCCATTTCGGCTATTTCCTCTTCATCAACACAAAGTTTGCGCCCATTCTCTTAGACATTAGAGAATTTCCTTCATTAGCTCTATAACCATAGTATAGTATGTTGAAATCACTAATTTAGACCTATCTTGTATAGTTACTTTTTGTTTATCTGCCTATCGCTGATTCTAGGTTCAAAATAGTTTTATTTGTTTATTAGAAGTAATTAAAAATGTCTGTTGTAAAATAATATTGTTTTAGTACTTATATTTGTAGTGTTAGAATTTCAAAATTTACTTGCATTTTCAGGCCAATCTTCTAGGCTATTTCTTAAAATCAATCACATTATACATTAATACAGTCGAATGCG
>JBOFGJ010000987.1:0-1113 GCA_051649065.1 Flavobacterium sp.
AGAGAAGTCACTACTCATACTCTCAAGTAGTAGAGCTGGAGTTTCTACACCTGATCTGAAACTTCCTTCTATTTCGTTCCAATTAAAACGGTAAAAACCGTTAATATCTACATGCTTCTCTGATATATACTTGTGGAACTCTACGATCTGCTTATGACTAACTTTAACCTTATCCATGTTTCTCTTTCATTTCTTTTTGTTGAATGATGTTTTCCTCAAGCTCGTTTAAGAAGGTGTGAACTAAGGTACTTTTAGTTTCATTATAGGTACCGAATTTGCCCCCTGACATCTTTAATACGACATCTAATAAACCTGCTTTCTTATTACTACGTTTCTGTACTTTAATTTGAGGATAGGTATGTTTATACTTATCTACTATACTTTTCTTACATCCATTAAATGTTAAGTGTACAGCAAGTAGAAACTCCTTATCTTCTTTCTTAAATCGCTTGACATTATTCTCTAGCTGTAGATGATTATACACTTCTCCTTCTTTCTTATACAGTACAGCTACTAATAATCTCAAGTAAGATAGATCTCCCTTGACTAAATACATATTATTCAAATCATCAGCGACAGCGAACTCCTCGATAGTTAGATTAACTAATCTAGGCATCGGAGCTATATATTCTTTATGTTCTGGAAAGATAGTCCGATCTTCTTTCTTATACACCCATGTAAAGTATTTACATAGTTCTGATAGTGGAACCTGATTCACTACTATTCTGAGTTGATATGCTTTTTTAAACTGGTACCACTTCACCTGGTTAAGGTATAACCAAGTCATAAAGTAGAATGCGGGACCTTCATTACCTCGCATAGCAGCTATTTTCTTTAACTGCCAATCGTTCAGATCATCCCATTTAGAAGGTATCTGTAAGTCTATTTGCATAATATCTTTTAATAACGATTATTACTACATATATTATGAAACCAAGTATAACTAATAGAGGTAAACCATACCACCAGTTATACTGTTTTCTTTCTACCCCCTTGTCTTTTATACCTTCTTGTGAATCGATATCTTCAGAATTGTTTTTATTCAGTTCTGTATTTGAAGCTTTCTTCTTATCAATATCTTGTTTGATATCTTGTTGATTACTTTCGATTACA
>JBOFGJ010000988.1:0-1125 GCA_051649065.1 Flavobacterium sp.
TGATGGTATTGAAATATTTTTATCAGGTAAAATAATTACTAATGAAAGAGTTACTCTCAGATGTACGTCAAACGTTACAGGACTATGTAGACCCTCATAATATCATCACTTCTTCTCGTTTTTTTAAAGGAGATGAACAACCTAAGGAGTATGGAGTGGCTAAAGATATCTTAACTAAGGTAGGTAAGGAGCTGTTTAAAGACCTTAAATCATCACCTAAGGAGGAAATATACGCGCTGTGTAATGAGCTTTGGAAATCGCTTTATTTTGAGGAAGCTTATATCGCTTGTATTATTACTAAGAAGTTAAACCGTCAGTATGAGGCTGAGGATATGAAATGGTTTAGTGTCTGGCTAAATGAATATGTGCGCAGTTGGGCTGATTGTGATACGCTTTGTTGTTCTACGATAGGGCCGCTGTTAAGCCAGTTTCCTGATGAGGTTGAGAAACTGAAGTCTTGGACTACTTCTACTAATCGCTGGATGCGTAGAGGAGCTGCTGTAAGTTTGATAGTTCCTGCAAAGAAAGGACTGTATCTGGCAGAAGTATTTGAAATAGCTGAATTATTGATGCATGATCAGGATGATCTTGTGCAGAAAGGCAATGGTTGGATGTTAAAAGAAGCTAGTCGAGTACATCAAGAGAAGGTGTTTGACTTTGTGATGAAGTATAAGGACGTAATGCCTAGAACTACGCTGAGATACGCGATTGAGAAGATGCCTTTACACTTAAAGGCGGAGGCGATGAAGAGGTGAGATATAGACTATTTTTAAAATAAAGAAATGCATGAAAGACCATTCACAACAAGATATAATTAACCTAGAGCGTATAGAGACTCCTATAGGTACTATTGTAGTGTGTGCTACTCCTGAAGGGATATGCTTTTTAGAGTTTACTGATATAAAAGATTTAGATAGAGAGTTAAAGCGAATAGCGAAGGAGAAGAAGGCTGTGGTGTTAGAAGGAGAGAATAGTCATATCTCTCAACTAAAAGAGGAGTTAGCGCTTTACTTTAAAGGAGAGTTCATAGATTTTACGGTATCCTTAGATTTGATAGGTACTCCATTTCAGGTACAAGTTTGGAATGGATTGAGGGCTATTCCTTATGGTGAGACGAAGTCTTAT
>JBOFGJ010000989.1:0-1106 GCA_051649065.1 Flavobacterium sp.
CTATTTCCAAATTCTTCTCCTTGTTCAAAACGTATCTTAGATACATTGCGAATATGATGCCCTCTTGAACTGATATTCCCTTGTATGCGAAATCGCAAGACTTTATCCTCTTTCGACACTAAAGAAACAGAAGGCATTAACCTCTCAGTAACTTCTTGAGAAGTGGTATAAGTATGCTGTTCACCTGTTTCAGGAACCTCCCTTGTCACCTGTTTAGGCTCAGTATATATCGTTGCTATTTGCAACGTTTGAGCCTTTGTTTGACAACCAAATAAAGTAAATATAGACGCTAAAATCATAAGGTATTTCATTTTTCTAAAGTAGTACAAGAAATCGAGAGTAAACATCCCTAATTACAGTGGTTTTATTTATTATTAGTTTTTGTGACATTCCTATTATTTGTCTGAATTAGGATTTAATGATTTAATGATTTAATGATTAATAAGACCTATGTGGCATATTATACCCTAGTAGGGACCTTGCAATTCGCCCCATAATATAAAAGTACAATGAATATCGCAAGAGTTGTAATCCTGACGAAGGAAGGATCTCACTCGTAACTCCACAACGTATATACTTATAATCGTGATATACGTTGTGGAGCATAAAGCATTACACTCCTAACTTATTTTAAATTCAATACTTTCGCTTATTAAGAGCTTTTATTAGTATCTATTTCTAAAAGAAAACAACAACAATAACATAAAACTACCAAAGAGAAGATATTTATAGTTACCTATTAGATTAATGAGAATACTTAGGTTACTTTCTTTTATAAAAACTTTTTCTTCAGATAAATCTATATTATTAACTACAGGTGGTATCTGGTTTTCTTCATAATACTTATCATTTACGTATAATATTTTATCTAACGTAATCATCCTCTTCCCTTTTTTATGATTCGTTAAATTTAGAACTTCTATATAAGTAGCATATTTCATAGTAGGATCGAAAATAAATTCAACTCCTTTCTCGTAATTATTTAAAGAAAAAATAGTATTCAATTCCTCTTTTGCATCTAATAATACCCCTTTATTTTTGATTAAATCATTTGACAGTTTATACTGTTTATACACTACTGAATCATTATAGAACGAATATCTTTC
>JBOFGJ010000990.1:0-3070 GCA_051649065.1 Flavobacterium sp.
AGAATCTACACTGCGTAATATAATGGTGATTATAAATAGGAATGCTCCTAAAAGCAATAACTTTACATTTTTATCCATGCTTGTTGTTTTGTTGCAAAAGTAAGGCTTTAGTTTAATTTATTGAACAAATAGATAACTAATGGGCTTACTATCATTACAAAAGAAACTAATATAATAAAATAGGCAAATTGTGCGCCGATTATATTTAGATAAAAAAGTGTAAATGACAAGGCAAATAGAGCAATACCAAGTAAAAAGAGTAGTTGATTTCTTTTCATAGTCATTTCGTTTTAATGTGATACTAATTTAGTTATATTACTTGAGTTATCAAATTTTATCAACTAGAACAGTAAAGATAATCAAAACAATTATTAAATTTAGAGAAAAGTAAATATTCAAAATATGAACACAATGGTAAAAGAGACTTTAGACAAAGCAAATGAAGCATATCTAAACTGGAAGAAGGTCAGTGTTGCAGAGAGAGTGGCATACCTCGTGGAGGTTAAGACTAAGTTATTAGCTAATGTAGAGGAGTATGGAAAGTGTATGACACTAGATATGCATAAGCCCATTAAACAGGCTGTAGCTGAGGCTGAGAAGAGTGCTCGCTTAATTGATTATTATATTGAGAATGGAGCTGAATTATTAAAAGGACGTACGATCAAGACAGATTGGACAGAAACATATACTGTGAATGATCCTCTAGGTGTGATTTTAGGAGTGATGCCTTGGAACTTTCCTTTTTGGCAAGTGTTTAGATTTGCAATACCAGCATTGTTAGCAGGGAATACTGTAGTGGTGAAGCATGCTAGTAATGTACCATTAAGTGCTAAAGCATTAGAAGATTGTTTTAATGTAGAGGGATTCGAACAAGTGTATTTTAATATTACTGTATCAGGTAGTGAAGTGGATGCTATTATAGAGTCACCAATTATTAAAGGTGTATCGCTGACAGGAAGTGAAGCTGCAGGTAGTTCTGTTGGAAAAAAAGCAGGAGAATTAATTAAGCCTATTGTATTAGAGCTTGGAGGAAGTAATGCGTTTATCGTAAGAGAAGATGTGGATATAGATGCGATTATTCCTATCGCTATAAATGCAAGGTTTCAAAATACAGGTCAAAGTTGTATTGCAGGGAAAAGATTTTTAATACAGAATAGTATTAAACAAGAGTTCACAGAGAAGTTCGTAGCAGCCGTTAAAGCGATTGAGTTTGGTGATTTAATGGATTATAACACTGGGATAGGTTTAATGGCTAGAGAAGACTTAGCTATAGAACTAGAGACTATAATGTTGGATTCTGTACAGATGGGAGCGAAGATATTAACTGGTGGTAAGCGCGATGGAGCAAAGTTTGAACCGACAGTAATTGCAGATGTTACAGATGAAATGCCTGCATTTAAGTTAGAGACCTTCGGTCCATTAGCTGTTATTTCAGGTTTTGAGGCTTTTGAGGACGCTATAGCAATGAGTAATGATTCAAGATTCGGATTAGGAGTTGCTATATTTAGTAAAGACGTAGAATTCCTTAAATCTAAAGTTCAGGAGTTTGACGAAGGAGCTATCTTTATTAATGAGATGGTAATCTCTGATCCTAGAGTGCCTTTCGGAGGAAATAAATTCTCTGGTATTGGTAGAGAGATGGCTTTAGAAGGATTGCTGTCTTTTGTCAATAAAAAATCAGTTGTTATTAAATAGTGTTGGTCTTTTTTTTAGTTTAGTCCTATGTTAGACAAATTTATAGAGTTTTGGACTGCAATACATTTTGTAGATATTATAGAGTTTTTTGGTACATGTGCCTTCGCTATATCAGGTATTCGTATGGCTTCAGCCAAGAGTTTAGATTGGTTTGGAGCATTGGTAGTTGGATTTGTTACTGCCACAGGAGGAGGTACCTTACGTGACCTGTTATTAGGCGTAACTCCCTTCTGGATGCTAAACAGTGTGTATGTATGGTGTACCATCATCGCACTATTTTTTGTTATTCTTTTTAGGAAGCAGTTAGTCCATCTAAACAATACCTTTTTATGGTTCGATAGTATCGGATTAGGACTATTCGTTGTGGTAGGTACAGAGAAGACGATGACATTAGGATATCCTTTTTGGGTAGTTGTTATTATGGCTACGATAACTGGAGTAGTAGGTGGGATCATTAGAGACATTATGATTAATGAGATTCCAGCGATATTTAAGCAAGAGTGGTATGCACTGACATGTATATTCGGGGTAATGATCTACTATGTATTTGACTTTTTTAATGTAGGAGTTATTTTTACTCAAATTTTTTGTGCTTCATCTGTTTTTGTAATTCGCTTAATAGCAAATCATTATAAGCTAGGTCTCCCAACACTCAAAAGTGAAGAGTGAAAAAGTTTTAATTTTTTTGCTCAAATGTTTGTAGAAACTAAAAAACGCACTATATTTGCACCGCAATAAAGGTAATTTATTATCTTCCTTCTTAGCTCAGTTGGTTAGAGCATCTGACTGTTAATCAGAGGGTCCTTGGTTCGAGCCCAAGAGAGGGAGCGCAACAGAAGCCAGTCTTAGGACTGGCTTTTTTATTTGGTGTAATTGGAACATTGTTTTATCTCATAGATTCTTGTGAACAGTGTATCTTGTTTTTTATCTCAATATAGAAGTAATGTTTGTTGCTTTGTTTTTCTATCTTTTTTCTATTTTCTATGTATAATTAGACATGTTAATGTAGCGCGGTCTATGAACAACACCGACTATTTTGAAAGAATTTGATTTATAATGACTCGTTACGATAAGCGAATCAAAAAAAAGCAAAATATTTTTTATACATTTCTATCTGATTATGAGGAAGTTTAAAATGCGATAGTTACTAATTAGCAAAAAACTCAGTAAAAACAAGGGAAAAGTGTTTGAAATTATTCAAAAAGCCCTATATTTGCAATGCAATAAAGGTAATTTATTATCTTCCTTCTTAGCTCAGTTGGTTAGAGCATCTGACTGTTAATCAGAGGGTCCTTGGTTCGAGCCCAAGAGAGGGAGCGCAACAGAAGCCAGTCGTAAGACTGGCTTTTTTATTTGGTATAATTTGATCTATGCA
>JBOFGJ010000991.1:0-1581 GCA_051649065.1 Flavobacterium sp.
TCTTTACTGTTATGATTTACATTTAATAAGAATGAATTGCGTTTATATCCATTGTCAGTTGGAAAGACAGTTGTTTCTTCATTATGAGAGGTATTAAAAAGAATCTGAGTATATTGATTAGAGTTACTAACACCAAAAGAAATGTTTTTACTTAATGCAGTCCCTCCAATTAATTCTTTTTGCCAATCTGTATAACGATTTTTATCCCAATCACCTGTTCTGTCATACTCGTATGCAGCAGGATTAGTAATTTTATCGTTTATAAATGCTTTATCACGTAATTGATTAAATTCACTAGTATTAAGTAACTTCATTTTACTTGCAACATGACTAAAGGCAGTTGAAGAAGATAATGTAAAGCTTGTTTTCTCAGATTTATTTCTTTTGGTAGTAATTAAAATTACTCCATTTGCTCCTTTAGAACCGTATATAGCGGTTGCGTCAGCATCTTTTAAAATCTCTATACTTTCTATATCATTTGGATTGAGTGATGATAAAGGACTTAAAGCAGAAAAGGGTATTATACCAATAGATAAGCTACTTCCTCCAAGCTTATCTGATGAAATAGGTACACCATCTACGATATAAAGAGGCAAGTTGCCATCATAAAGACTATTTGTGGCAGTGCGTAAACTATTTCTACCACGTATTTGTATATCAAATCCTCCTCCAGGAACTCCTGAGTTTTGTGTAATACTAACTCCTGCCATTCTTCCCTGTAGAGCTTGTAAAGGATTAGTTACTGGCTGAAACTCGATGTCTTTAGCAGTCACGCGAGCTATACTTCCTGTACGCTCACGATCTTTAACGCTGTAATACCCTGCATTAACTACAATCTCGTCAAGGGTATTATTATCCTCACTAAGCGTAATATTAAGAACACTCCCACCAGAATATACCATAGACTGATCTTTATAACCCATCATTGAAAAGGTTATCTTATCACCAGAGGTAATATAGGTGGTGTATTTTCCATCTAAATCAGTTGTAACTACTGTAGTCCCAACTGTTACTATAACACCACCAAGAGCACCAAAGGAATCTTTTACTGTTCCCGATAGTTTTATAGTTGGCTTTTGTTTTGTATCTTGTAACAATTCAGATACTCTAAAAAACAAATGTTTATCATTTGATACGGCATAAATTGGACTGCTAAATAAACTAACTAAAAAGATTAGCGGTATAGCTTTCCTAGAACCAAAAAAGGTTAAAATTTGAGTTTTCATAATGTTTATAATTGATTTTGATATAAATGCTTTTAAATCATTAAGATTCTTATTGCCGTAGTACTTATATAAGCCTATATCAAAAGGTTAGTTAATTGGTAATATTTAATTCATATATATTTTTATAAAAACTATCCCCAAGCTCTAAAGCACGTCTCCCAAAATGCAAACTAGAGCAAAGGGATAGTCATGGACTTATAGCACGACTTAAAATCCCTTTAAGCCATCCTATTTTTTGTTTTGTTTAAAATGCTCACTAAGGACCAAGCCTACATTAACCAACCTAGGCTAAAGCCCTTTAGCAAGCGGTTTTCTTCCATAATTAATAGTTTTACAAGTGATTAATAGATTATTA
>JBOFGJ010000992.1:0-2956 GCA_051649065.1 Flavobacterium sp.
TCTACTGCATGGGGTGGAGCAGGTGCGACTCCTTACACAGATTTAGCTAATAGAGTAGCTGATGCAATGAATAAAGGGGTTGTATTGACTAAAGCGTTTATGGACTATAAAACGTTCACACAGTTAATGAACTCGGCAGAAGTAAAAGGAATGTTTGCAGGAATTAATCAATTAATTTCACGCAGAGCATTAGAAGAAATTTTGCTATCTGAATTAGGATTAACAGTACACGTTGTAAATAGAACAGTTACTTCACAAATAAATGGAGTTAACAAAACAGTTCAAGCGTGGGCAGAAGGTCAAATTACACTTACAACTGACGACAAGTTGGGTAAGTTAGTTTGGACACGTACAGCAGAGTTTAATCATAGAGTTGGAGGTGTTATGTACACTGATGCTGACGGGGGAGTATTCTTAGTTTCTAAATATGGTAAAAACGATCCTGTAGCAGAATTTACTGCAATTCAAGGCAGATGTTTACCAGTACTAGCAAACGTTCAAAATATCTATACATTAGATACAACTAAAACAAGTGCGTAATGGCAAAAAAGGAAAAAGAGGGAGTAACGAAAGAAGCTCCCTTGTTTAAAAAATGGTTCGTTTGTGTTGATTTTTACGACCTACAAAAACAAAGAGTTGTTACGGTAGGTGAAGAAGTAGAACATAATGAAAGACGTGAAGAGTTAGGTTTAATCAGGCAAGGGTAATGACAAATTTAGAAGCATTTAAAGTAATTTTAGTAGGAACGTTCACAGATGATCAATTAAAAGTTTATCTAATAAATAATGGACTTAATCCTGATGATATTTATGTAAAAGAAAATGCAAAGGCGTTAGATTTTGCTAAGATAGATTCTTTATTGCTTTTAGTGAGTTCTACTCAATCAGTTAGGGAGTTAGACTATCAAATTACAGAGCGTTCAATTGCAGATTTGAAAGACTTAATAGGTATTATTTATGATAAGTGGGGTGTAAAAAATCCATTACTTAAAAATAAAGTGAAAGGAGTAAACAGATGGTAATACCTATTCAATATCCGGACAATATACTTATTGAACGATTCACACAAGGTTATCAAGACAATGAAGGTAATTGGATAGAAGGAGTCAAAGAAACTAAAGAGTACAAGTGTAGATTTGTTCCTAATTCTAAAGGTCGTATTATCGCTACTTCTGATGGTGGTAATTATGCTTTTAATTATCAAATAGCTTTACCTGTTGGAACTACTGATATTAAAGTAGGGGATTCTTTTAAAAGAATTGGTACAGATTTAGAAGGTACAATAATGCAGTTTGAAGTAGGTCAATTACATAGTTTAGCATGGGTATAAAATTAACTAACTTAAAGGATATTGAAAAGTTTTTGGAACGTTCAATAAAAGAGCGAGAAACTATAATTATTAATAGACTCCATAGAGTAGGCTTACAGTTCGTTACTGATGCAAGGACTAAGACGCGTAATATACTATTCTTAGCACGTACTTACAAACCAGGTAGAGGACTTAACTTAGGAGAAGGAGGACAAGGATTCTTTGACCAAACAGGACAATTACGTTCTTCAATAGGTTATGTTATTACTAAAAACGGTGTTGTTATAGAAAGTGATTTTACTACAAATGGAGTAAATGTAACAGGTGAAGTAAATAACACAGCAGAAGGTAAGAAGGAAGGAGAAGAGTTCGCTCAAGAGCTTACTAAAGGAGTAGAAGGATTTGCTTTGATATGTGTTGCAGGTGCAAATTATGCTTATTATGTAGAAGCATTAGGATATGATGTAATAACAGGAAGTAGTATAACGGCAGAACAAAACTTAAAAAAATATTTCAAATGATAACGATAGACGAAGTAGTAACGAAATTATATGATAAGTTAAAAGTACTAGATATACCAGTTTGGAAGTATCGTTCGCCTTTAAATCACAAAGGTACTTTTATAGTTATTAATCCTCTAACATTACAAGGACGTGTAGAACAACAAGGAGTGTTTAACGTTAACTTATACACAGATAATAACTCTAATGGAACACCTAACAGCGTTGAATTAAACAAATACTCAAAACAAATAATAGATATTGTTGATAACGATTGGTCAAAAAGCGAACTTATAGAATATCAACAAAGTGGATACTTATACGAGGAAACTCAAACATTCATAAACACAAGAGTAAATTACAGAAAATTAAATTATAAATAAAAATGGCAACAAAAGACAGATTAGTTACTATTGGAATCAATTCAATTAAACTACAAGAGTTAGATGCAGCAGGTGCTGACGTAGGAACACCAATCGAATTAGGTCAAACAAGAGAGGATTCTTTTAACTTGACACAAGAAGATGGAACAACAGTTGATATTCGTGTGGAAGAAACAGACGATCCAATTTATTCAAGAACTGCAAAAGGTACTTATAGTGTAACTTGGAATTCGCCAAACTGTGATCCAGAGTCATTAGCTAAAGTAACTGGTGGTACATGGAGTGATGCAGATGGATATTCAGCACCTTCTAAAGCAGTAGTTAAAGACTATAGAGTTATTGTAACGTCAGAGGATGGGTACGACTTAACTTTAAATAGAGTTTCAATCCGTGCAGACTTTAGCGGTAACTTAGGACGTAATAATCCACTTGAATTAGTAGTAAATGGAAATGTATTAGCTCCACAAGATGGAAAAGGCTTATACTCGCTTAAAAAAAAGTAATAATTAAAAGTACGTTTAATCGTAAAAAGGGTGTGTAACAGCACCCTTTTTTAATATATAGATATGACAACAGAAGAACACGCACACAAGATACAAAACGATGGTTATTTTGAAGTAGGTGGCAAAAAAATACGTATTCCATCGAAATACTATCAAAGTAAGATCGCAGAGATTGCTAACAAAATGGAATTTGACGAAAGTAAGTTAACAGATAATCAAGAAGGTATGCAATACGCTTTAATGATTAATAGCAAATACGCTT
>JBOFGJ010000993.1:0-2452 GCA_051649065.1 Flavobacterium sp.
AAATATATTACATCTTATGTAAAGTAATAATTTAAGTGTATAACATAGTGTTTTAGGATTAATTGATTGGATGTTCGCTCTTGAAATAAGTTGTTTTGAATACAAAATAATAGGTAATCAGAATGAATTATCATGGTAAGTAAAGGCAAGTACTGTAAAGCATTTCTACTTCATATCTCTTTCATTTCTTCTAAAACCATACTGCAGTATGGTTTTAAAATAAATTCAGAGCTTTTGTATAATAGCTTTTCGTTTATATGTCTATCGCTTAATCTGGGTTAAAAAAGAATAGAGAAAAAAGGCTTAGATGGCAGCAAAAAAAAAGAACCATCCAGTAAAGGATAGTTCTTAGTTTATATATTTTGATCTTAACTTATTCTATTAAGGAAGCCATTTTTTAGTGAAGTTAGGCTTTCTCTTTTCTAAGAAAGCATTTCTTCCTTCTATAGCTTCATCAGTCATATAAGCTAGACGTGTAGCTTCACCAGCGAACACTTGTTGACCTACCATTCCGTCATCCGTTAAGTTCATAGCGAACTTAAGCATCTTGATAGACATAGGAGATTTAGCTAGTACTTCTTGTGCCCATTCATAAGCAGTATCTTCTAGTTCAGCATGTGGGATTACAGCATTAACCATACCCATTTCGAAAGCTTCTTGAGCAGAATAGTTTCTACCTAAAAAGAAGATTTCTCTTGCTTTCTTTTGACCTACCATTTTAGCTAAGTAAGCAGAACCGTATCCTCCATCAAAGCTAGTTACATCAGCATCTGTTTGTTTAAAGATAGCATGCTCTTTACTCGCTAGTGTCATATCACATACTACGTGAAGACTATGTCCTCCACCTACAGCCCATCCAGGTACTACAGCGATTACTACTTTTGGCATAAATCTTATTAGGCGTTGTACCTCTAAGATATTAAGACGGTGCATACCATCATCTCCTACATATCCTTGATGTCCCCTAGCCTTTTGATCTCCACCACTACAGAAAGAGTAAATACCATCTTTAGGTGATGGTCCTTCTGCAGATAATAATACTACACCGATAGATGTATCCTCCTGTGCGTCATAGAATGCGCGATATAGTTCACTAGTTGTTTTAGGTCTAAAAGCATTGCGAACCTCTGGTCTATTAAAAGCAATACGAGCTACTCCATTACACTTTTTATATGTAATGTCCTCAAACTCGATAGCTGTTTCCCATTGAATCTTACTCATAATGTTTTTGAATTTAGCGTAAAAATAACCTATTTTTTACATTATATTGCCATTCCAAAACATTATAATACATGAAAAAAACACTTCTATCACTAAGTATCTTTTTTGCAGCCATGAGTTCTTATGCTCAAGACTATGATTTTCAAACCCTTGTAGATATCGATGCTACTCCTGTTATTAGTCAAGGAAAGACAGGTACATGCTGGAGTTTTAGCACTTCTTCGTTCTTAGAATCTGAGATTATCAGAAAAACAAGTAAGCATATAGATCTTTCAGAGATGTACACTGTACGTAATATCTATCCTGAGAAGATAGAAAACTACATTCTAAGACAAGGTAAAACACAATTCGGTCAAGGAGGTTTAGCCCATGATGTGATTAATAGCATTCGCATATATGGTGTGGTACCTGTAGAGGCATATTCTGGATTAGTAGGAAAAGAATCTTTTGATCACGGGGAACTTTTTAAGGTACTTAAAGGTTTAATAGATACTTATGCTAAGAGTGACTCTCCTATTTCTAATAATTGGAAGCAGATAACAGAGAACATACTAGATACTTATATGGGGAAGAATATTAAGGAATTTACTTATGAAGGAAAAAAATATACGCCTGAGAGTTTTCTAAAAATGACTACCATAAATCCAGATGATTATATTACTATTACTTCTTTTAACAATAAAAGTAATTACTCTTCGTTTATACTTAATATTCCTGATAATTTTTTTAATGGAAGTATGTATAATTTGCCATTAGACGAATATATTAGCAATATAGACTATGCTTTGAGTAAAGGATATACCCTATCCCTTGACTGTGATGTATCAGAACCTACATTCTCAGGTAAGTATGGTATTGCTTTTATTCCTGAGAATAAAGAAGACGAAAAGAAAGGATTAACAGAAATAATTAAAGAAAAAGAAGTTACACCAGCATATAGACTTGAAGAATTTTATAACTTCAATACACAAGATGACCACTTGATGCATATTATTGGTAAAGTAAAGGATCAAAATGGTAATATTTACTATAAAGTTAAAAATTCATGGGGTACAAATAGTGATCGTGTAGGAAATGATGGCTATATTTACATGAGTATTCCTTACATGAAATTGAAGTCAATATCTGTTCTTTTGCATAAAGATGGGCTTCAAAAAACAACAAAGGATAAATTAGGATTAAAATAGTAGTTAACGACAATAAAATTAGGCCAGTTATAATATCTAACTGG
>JBOFGJ010000994.1:0-5046 GCA_051649065.1 Flavobacterium sp.
CAATATCAAAAGCACGTTGTATTGAGGCAGGCATTGCATTGATAAAAGAGAGTCCGCTAGAAAATAAAGCGGACTGTTTTATAAATTCTCTTCTTGTACTCATATTTTTTATTTTAACCACCAAGTAATTCCACGAATATTATCAGCTCCGCCAAATTGTGTATTTAACGCCTGTTGTAGATTACTTTGATTTCTATTATATTCCGCTTGAGGATATTGCCATCTCGTTGGTGGTGTAATCCCTTCTTGTAATTTAAACTTTGGATATCCTGTACGCAAATGATCGTAATAGATAGTCCAATTAGACTGATGAAACATAGTAATATATTTCTGAGTCAAGATTTGTTTTAATTGACTATCTAAATTACCTCCTTGATACTTTACTGTTGGCTGAGCGATATACTCTTCTACAGCCTGTTTAGTATAATAACTAGCCATTCCCTTGGCATACGTATTATAAAACTCAAAGTTTGCACTAATTGCTTTATAATAAAAATCTGCTGCATTACCCCCTATCCAATTACGTGCTGCTGCTTCTGCTAATATAAACTGCAATTCAGAATAACTCAATATATTCGTCGGTTCGTTAGTTGGATCTAAATAATAACGGTTCTTAATCTTTGAAATATTCTTTGTCTGTACTAACTTTTCATTCTCCGCATAAGGTACTGTAGGGTCTCCTCCATTATACCCACTAAAATCTGTAATAGGTAATCCTTTCTCCATAGCTCCTGCTGTCTGTTGTGCAAACGCAAATAATCGAGGATCTTTTAAATCTTGCAGTAAATTAATAAAAGTTCCTGACATATACATACTTGACCCATAAGAACTTGAATTAAATTGAGGATATCTACTACCTGCTTGATCATAGTATGTTAATTGTCCATTATCACTATTATTAGCTAATAGGTTACCTGCATTATATACTTTAGCGAATTGTTCTGCTACATTTATTGTTCCTACAGTTTTCTTCTTTGATAGACTCATCAATACTTTTAACTGATAAGAATTAATCAGCCTATTCCATTTCTCGATATTTCCCCCATAGATAATATCTCCTTTTAGAGCATTTTTATTTTGAATTTTTATAGCTGCTTGCTCTAACTCTTTTAATACTCCTACGAAGACATCTTCTTGTTTATCATACTTAGGGAAAGGTATTTTATTCTCTCCTTGAAGTGCTTCAGAATAAGGTACATCACCAAAAGTAATCGCCAAATCATAAAACATTTTTGCTTTTAAGAAATGCCCCACTGCAACATATTCCTCCTTATTCGTTCTCTTCGCTTCGTCCATCATTTTTTGTACTTGTAACAAATCTTTATATGTTCCAAAGCTAGCGCTATTCCATTTGAAATACTGATTACTATTATCTCCATCAGTTTGAATAATCATTCTTGATGCATATTCTTTTCCTATTCCACCTAACTCAAAAGCAAGTCTACTTACATTAGGTAAAATTAGATACGGATCTGCTTCTTTTACTCTATTTGGATCTTCACTTAGTTTATCTAAATCTTGACAACTTCCTACAGAAATTGTTGCTACGATTAATGCTACTATCTTGATATATTTTTTCATCTTTTTATGTGTGTTAGAATTTAACGTTTATTCCTAGACCTACCCACCTAGTAGAAGGGTCTTGAATATCGTTTGCTGTGTTGATCTCATAATCAGGATCTGAATAAAGTCCTTTTGATTTCTTCCATACTAATAGGTTATATCCTGTTAGAGAAGCAGATAATTGGCTTATTTTTTTTGACTTAACCATTTCTGTAAAATCATATGATACAGCCAGTGTTCTCAACTTAAAAAATGTTCTATCAAATACGTTAGCGAATAATTTATTCTCTTTCTCTGTTACACGAGCTCTATAAGGATAATTTTGAGCCCAACTCTGCCAACTCACAGCACCTGTATGTTTTTGGAATTGTCTTGTATCTGATATCACATTACCATTTACATCTGTAATTAACTCTCCTGAAATCACATTTACACCTTCTGGCACATACACTGGCCCTCCTTTAGCATACTCAGCATCTCTATATTGTGTTGATTTAGGATGTTTACCTCCCCACCACATTTTTTCTACTACTTGAGAGCGAGTAACACCTCCCCAGACACCGTCTATTCCCATACTTACATTTACCTTCTTATATTTAAAGTTGTTATTCCATCCCAATGTCCATTTTGGACCAAAGTTTCCAATCTTCGTCGCTTTTTTATTAGCAGTAGGCATACCTGTTTTAGCATCTAAAATCAATTGTCCATCAGGAGCCTTCATCCACTCTATCGCATAATAAGAATCTGATCTATCATTAAGATATAAGTCTCCATACTTTTCAGCTCCACCATGTATTTTAGTTAATCTTTTTTCTCTAGTACTCCAGTTCACTGTTGAATTCCACTGAAAGTTATCTTTCTTAATTACAGCTCCCGAAACACTTACTTCCCATCCTTTAGTAGTGTATTCATTTCCGTTTAATAACATATTATTAAATCCAGAAGCTTCTGACACAGGATATTTAATCAAGAAGTTAGAGTCTAACACTCTATAATAAGTCAAATCAAAATTTAATCGTTTATTGAAAAATGCAGATGATAATCCTAATTCAAAAGAGTTTGATTTCTCTGGCAATAAACTTGGGTCTAAAATAGAGTTAGGATACTCTACCATTTGATTACCGTTAAATGGCCTTCCCATAGCAGAATATGCAGACTGCAATTGATAAGGAGCAAGATCACTAGAAACCTGTGCCCAAGAAGTATACAGTTTTAAATAATCTACTTGCTTTGGCATATCTATAAGGTTAGATAATAATACACTTAAAGATGTTGATGGATAAAAATAAGATCTATTCTCTTTGATCAAACTTGATGACCAATCATTTCTAGCCGCAAAAGTGAAGAAAAATGAATTAAAGAAATCTAATTCTACTGTACCATACACACTGTTTACTCCTTTCTTCTCTAAATAATTTTGAGCAGTTACAGGCCCTGTTGAGTTTCCTAAATTATACACACCTGGTACTGTTAATCCATCTGCAGCAGAATAATCAGCATTATACTGACTATATCTAGAAGCAACTCCAGCATTAGCATCTATACTTAAAAAGCTAGTCAAATCTTTCTTATACATTGCTAAAAAGTCATACTCGAATTTCAAGTTTTTATGATTAGTTATACTATATCCTCCTTCTCTACTTGCACTATAATTAAAATATGATTTAGGACTTTGTAGTTCTTCCTTTTCACCAGACGAAACTACAGATCCTCTAACTTGGAACTTTAAATCTTCTGTTGCTGCATAGTTTAATGCCAACTGACTAGTTACAACATCTTTATTCCAAATTCGCTTAAAGTTATTTACCCCAAACCAAGGATTATTATACCAAGCGTAATTCCAGTTAGCCTGACGGAATCCTTCCATACCTGGTACCCACTGATTTCTTTTAAGATCTCTACCATTAACGTCAGATCCCATCCAAATTAGTACCGTATACATATGTCCACTAGGATTATAATCATAGTTAGGAATATTAGGGGAATAAATATTAGCATAAGTAAGCTTAGCATCTAATGATAACTTATCTGTAAACTGTGTAGTAGATTTATAAGAAATATTACCTCTATATAAACTTGTATTAGGCACGCGATCTTTATTGTAATTAAACTCTCCGCCTAATCTATAAGATGTTTTTTCTCCTTTATTAGAAATAGCAAAGCTCGTTCTTGTATTTACACCTGTTTCTAAAAACTCTTTTAAGTTATCATGATATTCCCATGCAATAGGTACACGCTCATATCTAGATCTATCATTATAGATAGTTCCTTCTACGTTACCATACCAATCGATTACTTGTCCCGTTTGTTTATCTCTAATAGGGCTGTTCCACTGTGCTATCTTTAAACCAGGTACAAACTTAGGTCCCCAGTTCATATCACCATCACTAATACCTCCATCTTTCCCATCCCAGAACTCATACTTTCCGTCTGATCCATTACCATACTCTTTCTGTGTTATAGGATATACAGTAAACCCAGCACTAATCATCGTATTATGCGTTAAGCTCACCTCTAACCCTTCTTTCTTAGCACCTTTAGTAGTAATCAGGATTGCTCCATTTCTACCTCTAGATCCATATAAGGCAGCAGCACTAGTACCCTTTAATACATTAATATCTGCGATATCTTCTGGTGATATATCGTAGAAATCTGTACTAACAGGTATATTATCCACTATAATTAATGGAGTCTTTCCTCTTAGTGAAAATTGAGGTTTCTGTAACATACCTGGTGCATTAGACACTTGTAATCCTGCTACCTGTCCTGATAATAAGCTTCCCATATTAGGAGTAGCTACTTCTTGTGTTTTAGCTACATCTACCTTTTGCGTAGCATATCCTACTTTCTTCTCTGCTTTACTAATCCCTAGTGCCGTAATGATTACTTCATCTAAAGCTGAGCTTTCTGGAAGTAAAGTTATTTCAACATTCTGTTGAGTTCCTACAGATAGTTCTTCATCATTATAACCTATAAAAGAAAAAACTAAAACATCCGTATCTAATACATCTATACTAAACTTTCCTTCTAAATCTGTACTTACTCCTTCTTGAGTATTCTTTTTATAAATTGATGCTCCTGGTAATGACATTCCTGTCTCATCCTTCACATTGCCTTTAAGCACTCTTTTCTCTTGAGCATACAAAGCTGTTACACAAAAGAATTGGACTAATAATCCAATAAGTAATTTTTGTTTCATTTGATTGTGTTATTATTATGACGCAAACATAAATACGAATTTTAACACACATATTAACATAATAATAAGAACAAAACACAATTAATAAACAAATTCAAATAATTAATAAAAAACAATTAACAATAAGAAAACATTAATTAAAAACACATAATATTGACTTAACATATACCTATAGATTATATTTATTAGTAAACGCAAACACACTTATGAAACTAGTTTTTTATAATACAATCTATTTAAGTACTTTTAGTCCACATATTACATCAATACCATTACTATGTCTA
>JBOFGJ010000995.1:0-2837 GCA_051649065.1 Flavobacterium sp.
ATTTATTCATGCCAAGACTTTTGTGACAGACTCAGGGATTAGTTCTATTGGGACGTGTAATCTAGATCATAGAAGCTTTGACTTGAATTTCGAAGTGAATGTCGTGGTATATGATGAGGCTTTTGCACGTAAGATGAAACGTATGTTTGATAGAGACTGTAAGGATTCGATTAAACTAGAATTGCATAGATGGAATAAAAGGTCTTGGAAACAACGCCTTAAAAATAGTTTTATACGCTTGTTTTCGCCTCTGCTATAAACAAGTTTAAATAGTGTACTATGAATTTGCATTTAACTTTTGATAAATATATTACGCACCAACATCCCTTTGAGAATGACTATGAGGGAAAGGTAGTAACAATATTAATAGAATCTAGAAAAAATAAGATAGAGAATAGACAGACTGTGTTATATATACACGGGTTTTGTGATTACTTTTTTCAGTATCATCTAGTGGATTATCTGAATGAACAAGGGATAGATTTCTATGCAGTTGATTTGCGTAAATATGGTCGTTCTTTACTAGGACATCAACATCCTAATTATTGTAAATCACTACGTGAGTATTTTCCTGATATTGATTATAGTATAGAGTTTATCTTAAAAGCTAAGCCTAATACTGAACTATATTTGTTAGGACATAGTACAGGAGGCCTGTTAGCAACATATTACAGTATGTTTGGGCTGCTAAAAGAACGTTTAAGTGGACTTATGCTTAATTCTCCCTTCTTAGATTTTAATGTTCCTTTTTATATGAAACCTTTTATCGGGGTAGTAGCAAAAAAGAAAGTAGCAAAAGATGTGTATGCTTCTAATGACCAAATGTCTGATATATATGGCAAGTCACTCTTAAAGGAATATAGTGGGGAATGGGAGTATAATACACAGTGGAAACCTGTTAAACCTTTTCCTGTGTTTTATGCTTGGATATTAGCGGTACAGCATGCTCAGGAACTAATACAGGAAGTAGCACTGCATGAGGATTTTCCTATCTTACTGATGTATAGTGATCAATCAGGAAATACTTCTAAATGGACAGCTATCTCCAAATCTTCTGACATTGTTCTCAATGTTAGGGATATAGAGAAGATAGGAGAGAAACTAGGTGCTAATGTAGAGAAAGTATGTATCAAGGATGGAATACACGATTTGTTTTTATCACGCCAAGAAGTAAGAGAAAATGCCTTGTCAGTAGTGACAGCGTTTCTTAGTAAACATAAAAAATAAAGAACTCTCTCAAACAAAAAAGCTGTTATCTCAATAGAGACAACAGCTTTTTTTTTAGTAATAATTGAAAAAATATTGTTTAGTGTGTATTGTTATTTCTTAGAATAAACCTCCTGCACCACCACTTTGTTTAGTATTAGAATCTCTGTTTTTACGTTGTATAGCACGTCCTTTTCCACCTCCGAAAGTGTAATTTACACCTAGATATACAGATCTACTTTCCCATGAAAACTCTCCAGTAGAAGGGTAAGGATAGATAGAAGTATATTTAAATTTCATTGTATTGAAAATATCACTGAACCTAGCGCTGATACTTAATTTATTGTTTAGTAAAGCATATCTAGCACCTGCATCAATCTTATACATTTCTTTAGAATCCATTGTTATTCCATCAACACCACCTCTATAGAATCCGAATAGATTAAAACGCAAATTCTTAGTTGCTTTAAAGTTACTGTTTAAACGAGCGTTGAAGGCATTGGCAGTAATATTGCGCTCTACTAAATCCATTGTAGATGTTGCGTTATTAAATAGAGAAGCGTAACCAGATTGTTTAATACTAGAGAAATCAATAGCTGGTTGCATATCCCACCATGCAGTTAATTTTATATTAGCAGAAAGTTCGAATCCATAAGCATCATTTGATTTGTAGTTGTCAAATGTCATTAATAATGCATTAGGGTTGTCATTTTCTGGATCATCATAAATTACTTGATTAATCTCTTTATTAATTTTTCTGTAGTATACACCAGCAGTTACGCTACTTTTGTTTGTAAACATTCTAGTATAGTTTAATTCTACAGAATTAGTGAATTGAGGTTTTAACTCAGGGTTACCCACCATTGTCATTAATGGAGTTGAGAATTGTCTTACAGGATTAGTTTGATTGATACTAGGTCTGTCTACACGTCTGCTGTAACTTAAGTTAAACATATCATTATCAGTCATCGTATATCCTAAATAAACAGAAGGGTATAATGTCAAATAATCATCTTTAAAATTACTTTTACCATTTAAAATAGATTCTACTTTATAGCTCTCTAATCTAGTCCCTAATTGGTAGTTAAACTTTCCATAAGTCTGACCAAAAGTTACATAAGCAGAGTAAATATCTTGGTCGTATTTATTATTGATACTGCGAGCATCAACTGCAGAAAGTGAATTGTTAGAATTAAATGAGTTATCAGCTCTAGAGATTCTAGCTTCAGCCCCTACTTCTAATTTAGTATGATCATTAAGTGGGTTTACATAATCAACGTTAATTGTTGTTAGGTTATTTGTATTGTCACTGTTGTCTTGATAGAATTGATTAGGATTCTTACCAAATTTTGTATTGTAATCACCATTATTATCAGACTTGTTACGACTAAAGTTACTTTCGATATCTAAAGTATGTCCTTTTTTCTCGAATAAGTGTTTATACGCTAAGTTATAAGAACTAAATCTGTTTTGACCTTTATATCTAGTGAACTGATTGATGTCTTCAAATTGTTGACCAGGATAAAGCGTA
Organism: Flavobacterium sp.; assembly: GCA_051649065.1. GTDB lineage: Bacteria > Bacteroidota > Bacteroidia > Flavobacteriales > Flavobacteriaceae > Flavobacterium. Next base: position 2,738 of record JBOFGJ010000995.1, read on the forward strand.
GCATTTCCTAACTTTGTATTTCCATCATTAGTACTTTGGTTAGTATAGAATGATAGAGTATTATTATCATTGATATAGTAATCCATACCTACTTTATATA
>JBOFGJ010000996.1:0-1165 GCA_051649065.1 Flavobacterium sp.
TGTTTTATAAAAGGTTTAGAATCAATTAGATTGTCAGGTGTGAATACAGGTGCTACTTTTTCAGAGAAATCAATGATATCTACAAATAGACTGCGTAAAAAGATTATAGATTCAGGTGTTTTATTTACCACATAAGAAAATAGTCGAATAGGTCTATACGGGACATCGCCTATACCGTCTTTATCAAGATCATAACCAGAATAGTTACTCCAGTAGTTTCCTTCAAAACTATTCTGATTCAATTGACCTTGATATAGTAAATCAAAAGAGTTATTTAGGAAGTTGTTGTTGTTGACTTTATTTTGATAATTAGCTCCCTTAGAATTGATAGCCCATCCGTTGTTGACAAAGTCATTGTGAAGATATTCCACTCTATTAGATCCTTCAATATTTATTGCCGTTGTATTATTTTTAAATAGATTGTAAGAAATACTCGTATCATTAACTTCTTTTAGCAGTACTCCGTATGCAGCAGATCCCCAATTATCACTAAAGGTATTACGATACATCTTCATAAATTTTGAAAACATAATAGCGACGCCAGCACCATTCTTTGTAAAAGAGCAGTTAGAGACTGTATCATTATTAGAAAACATAAAGTGGAGTCCATATCTAACATTTTGTTTACTAATGTTATTATCTATTGTACAGTAACTTGAGAATTCTAGATAGATACCGTCCCTAACTTTCTCTACATAATTATTCTTTATTTCTATGTAGTTGCTATACCAGAGTTGTATGCCATTTCCAGAATTAAACTCGCTCTTAGCTTTTCCATAGATCTTGTTATTTAAGACTTTTCCATTTTTAGATTTTTCTAAGTAAATACCAAAGAATAAGTCTTCAATGATGTTATTCTTAATTACAAAGTTTTGACTTTCTCGTACTCTAATTGCGGCATAATCTTTAATATAGCTAGTACCCACATTAATGATTTTGAAGTCTTGTATTGTCACACCATTAGCCTTTACTATAAAAATTTCTCCTTTGTTATCACCATCTATAGTTGCGTTGTTTCCTTTTATGGTCAGAGGTTTATTTATTAAAATATCTGTTTCCTTATATGTGTCTGACTCTACATTTATTACATCGTTGTCTTCGGCAAGTTCAATAGCTTTCTTAATGGATGTAATAGTTGAATTTCTACTGACAGAGATAGTCTTAG
>JBOFGJ010000997.1:0-3839 GCA_051649065.1 Flavobacterium sp.
TCGTTGAAGTTGGACTTCTTAAGACAAATAATTGCAATGACAAAGTAGAGCTATACACAGATCATTTAGCAAAGAGCAAGAACCATCTAACAGATACAATAGAAAAATTAAAAAGTACAAATTAAGTAATTATATGAAAAGTTATTTACAAACGATCACTTTTGCTGCAATTGCTATCACTGTAGCATCATGTGGAAACAAAGATCAACAACAAGCTGGTCCAGGTGCATTACCGTACAAAGTAATTGAAGTGCCTACACAAAATGTAACTGGTCATAATGCGTATCCTACTACGTTACAAGGTAAAGTAACAAGTAATGTGCGAGCTAAGATAGCTGGTTATATTCAAGAAGTTTATGTAGACGAAGGTGCTGTCGTAAGAAAAGGACAACCTCTGTTTAGACTTGAAACTAATAACTTAAATGAGAGTGCCAATGCAGCTAAAGCATCTATTAAGACTGCAGAAGCTCAGGTTAATGTTGCTCAAGTTAACGTTGATAAACTTATTCCTCTTGTGAATAAAGGTATTATCAGTAAGATTCAACTTGAAACAGCTCAGGCTAACTTAGCAAGTGCTAAAAGTCAAGTAGCAGCAGCTAAGGCTCAATACAATAGCATCGTTGCGAATATTGACTATGCTGTAGTGAAGAGTCCTATAGATGGTATCGTGGGAGCTATTAACTTCCGTGAAGGAGCTTTGGTTAGTCCAAGTGATCCTTCTCCATTAACAGTTGTTTCAGATGACAGTGAAGTATTTGCTTATTTTACTCTTAATGAAAAAGAATATTTGAACTTCTTAGAAAAAATAGAAGGGAAATCATTAAAAGAGAAATTAGGACACTTACCTACTGTAAAATTACAGTTAGCTAATGGACAAGTATATGAAGAAACTGGTAAAGTTGAGACTATCTCAGGTCAAATCAATCCAGCAACTGGTACTGTTCAGTTAAGAGCTTCATTTAACAATCCTAATAGATTACTAACTTCAGGTAATAGCGGAACTTTATTATTACCTAATGAGTATACTAATGTATTAGTAGTACCTGAATCAGCTACATTCGAACAACAAGGGCAGTTCTATGTTTATACTGTAGTACAAGATACTGCTAAGGCAACTAAAGTTGATATTATTGATCGAGTTGATAAGTTAGCAGTTATTAAAGAGGGGATTAAAAAAGGAGATGTTATCATTGGTACTGGTTTAGGTACACTTAAGAGTGGTACACCTGTAACTCCTCAAAAGGTTAAATTTGAAAGTATCAACGAGGCGATCAAACAAACAACAATGTAATTATGTTAAAAACATTTATCGAAAGACCTGTACTATCTACAGTTATTTCTATACTTATAGTAATCCTTGGGGTGCTGGGACTGTCAGTGCTTCCAGTTACGCAATATCCAGATATTGCACCTCCTACAGTACAGATTATGGCCAGTTATCCTGGAGCCAATGCTGAAACTGTAATGCAGTCAGTAATTATTCCTATCGAGGAGCAGGTGAATGGGGTGGAAAACATGGACTACATTACTTCTACTGCATCGAATGATGGTAGTGCAAGTATTCAAGTCGTGTTTAAACAAGGTGTTGACCCAGATATCGCTGCGGTAAACGTTCAAAACCGTGTGGCACGTGCTACTCCACTTTTACCAGCAGAGGTGACTCGTTCAGGGGTAACTACTCAGAAACAGCAAACGAGTGCCTTGATGTTCTTATCATTCTACTCTACTAGTGCTAACTACGATAACATCTTTATTCAAAACTTTATGAATATTAATGTTATTCCAGAGCTTAAACGTGTTAGTGGTGTAGGGGACGCGACTCCTTTTGGTTCGTTTAACTATTCTATGCGTATTTGGATTGATCCTGCGAAGATGAAAGCTTATGGTTTAGTACCTTCTGACGTTGTTAGAGTATTAAACGAGCAAAGTTTAGAGGCAGCTGCTGGACAATTAGGTGAGGCTAATGCTGAAGCATTCCAATACGTTATTAAATATAGTGGTAAGTATAAAACTATTGAACAATACGAAGGTATTGTTATTAAGTCACTTCCTAATGGACAAATCTTAACGTTAAAAGACGTTGCTAAGGTTGAATTAGGAGCACAATCATATATCGGTAAATCTGAGTTAAATGGACATGATGCTGTAGCAATGGCTGTTTACCAAACTCCAGGGTCTAATGCACAAGAGATTATTTTAAACTTACATGCTAAGTTAGAGGAATTATCAAAGTCATTCCCTGAAGGCATTGAGTACAAAGTATTGATGGATACGAATGAATTCCTTGATGCATCTATCAGTAAAGTAATCCATACTCTGATAGAAGCGTTTATCTTGGTATTCGTTGTAGTATATATATTCTTACAGGATTTCCGTTCTACGTTGATTCCGTTAATTGCTGTACCAGTAGCTATCGTAGGTACATTCTTCTTCTTGAATGTATTTGGATTCTCAATCAACTTATTAACGTTGTTTGCACTTGTACTGGCCATTGGTATTGTGGTGGATGACGCCATCGTTGTGGTGGAGGCAGTTCACGCGAAGATGGAAGAAACAGGACAAGATGCTAAAGAAGCCAGTGTTAATACAATGGGTGAGATTTCTGGAGCGATTGTATCTATTACATTAGTAATGTCAGCAGTATTTATCCCAGTAACCTTTATTCCAGGTCCTACAGGGGTATTCTATAAACAGTTCGGTATTACTCTGATCGTTGCGATCTTAATTTCAGCAGTTAATGCCTTGACTTTGAGTCCTGCGTTATGTGCTGTATTCTTAAAGCAACACGATCACCACGAAGGAAAAAAGAGAAATTTCGTTCAGAGATTCTTTGATGCTTTCAACGTTGGATTTAATAATCTTACACATAAATATGGTAACTCATTTAAATTCTTATTAAAACATAAATGGTTAACATTCGTAATTTTAGGAGGATGTCTTGCATTAACTTTCTTCTTTAATAAAACAATGCCAAGTGGTTTCGTACCGAATGAGGACAGAGGATTTATCATGGGTAACGTTGAGTTGCCAGCAGGTGCTTCTCAAGACCGTGTAGCAAGTTTATTACAAGAGTACTCTAAAATAGCACAACAAATACCTGGAGTTGATGCGGTAAACATTATTAATGGATACTCTATTATCAACGGACAAGGTTCTAACTACGGTATGGTCTTGATGAAATTGAAAGATTTCTCAGAGAGAACTACACCAGATGTTGCTACTGATGCTATTATTGGAAAGTTATTTGGTATTGCAGCAACGCAATTCCAAGATGCTAGAATGATCTTCTTCCAACCGCCAAGTATACCAGGTTTCGGTATGTCTTCAGGTTTTGAGATGAAGTTACTTGATAAAACAGGAGGTAAATTAACTGACTTTGACCAAAAGTCTAAAGAGTATTTAGGTGCTTTAATGCAACGTCCTGAGATTATGTATGCTCAGTCATCGTTTAATACAAACTATGCTCAGTATGAATTAGAACTTAATATTCCTCGTGCGAAAGAATCAGGAGTATTAGTAAGTGATATTTTCTCTGCTTTACAAGGGTATATCGGAGGTATCTATGCAGCTGACTTTACTCGTTTTGGTAAACAATACCGTGTAATGGTACAGTCTTCTCCAGAGAATCGTAATAATACAGCTAGTCTTAATGAGATTTATGTGAGAACAGCTTCTGGAGTGATGACACCAGTGACACAGTTTGTTAATTTGAAAAAAGTATATGGACCACAGTCTGTAAACCGTTATAACTTATTTACATCTTCTAACGTAACTGGAGCACCAAAACCAGGATACAGTTCGGGTGATGCTATTAAAGCGGTACAAGAGGTAGCTGCTCA
>JBOFGJ010000998.1:0-1817 GCA_051649065.1 Flavobacterium sp.
TGCCTTCTTACACTTTTGGATATGCTCTCTCAATACTTCTGGATACATAGAACCTGCACCTATAAGCCCTAAACCACCTGCATTACTTACAGCACTAGCCAACTTATAACCACTGTTCCATATCATTCCTCCCTGTACGATAGGATACTGGATATTAAAAAGATCTACTAACTTATTTTTCATTGTATTTTGGTTGTTTATAGTTTCGAAATAACACCCGAACCGATTAGTTCGTCTTCGATATGCCAAGATACAAATTGTCCTTCTGTAATTCCTGATTGTGGTTCTTCAAAACGCACAAACATTCCCTCTTTCATTTTGTGTAACGTTGCTTTTTGCAACGGTTGGCGATATCTTATACGTGCTAATATAGACATTGTTTCGCCTTCTTGCAATGCCAAGTCTTCACGAATCCAATGAATTTCATCTTCTTGAACAAATAATGCTTTGTGAAACAACCCTGGGTGATCACTTCCTTGTCCTGTATAGATGATATTTTCGTTTACATCCGTACTGATAATAAACAACGGCTCTGCAGTTCCTCCTACGTTTAACCCCTTACGTTGACCGATAGTAAAAAAGTGCGCACCGAAATGCTCTCCTACTTTCTTACCCATCTCAGGTGTATACACGATAGATGTAGCCTCCGCTTTTAAAGCTTCTTCTAATGTAGAGAATGTCTCTTCTTCTTTCTTGTAAATAGGAGAATTCTTAGGTATCTCATAGATTAACCCATCTTTACGACTCAACTTTTGTTGTAAGAACTCTGGCAACCTTACTTTCCCGATAAAACACAATCCTTGAGAATCTTTCTTATCAGCTGTGATTAAGTTCATCTTCGCTGCTATCTCACGCACCTCTGGCTTAAGCAATTCTCCTACTGGGAATAACGCCTTCGCTAACTGCTCTTGAGATAACTGACATAAGAAATAAGACTGATCCTTATTAGGATCTTCACCAGCTAATAGCTTATACACAGTCTCCTGTGTACCATCCGCCTTAGTGATAACCTCTTCATCTTTGCGACAGTAATGTCCTGTAGCTACATAATCTGCACCTAAGCTTAATGCTATCTTCATAAACACATCAAACTTGATCTCGCGATGACACAATACGTCAGGATTAGGGGTACGACCATTCTCATACTCCTTAAACATATAGTCTACAATCTTCTCTTTATATTGTTCACTTAAGTCTACTGTCTGGAATGGTATCCCAAGCTTCTCAGCGACCATTAAAGCATCGTTGCTATCCTCTAACCATGGACATTCATTAGAAATCGTCACAGTATCATCGTGCCAATTTTTCATGAATAATCCAATAACTTCATATCCTTGTTCTTTCAGTAAATAAGCTGCGACACTTGAGTCTACACCTCCCGAAAGACCTACTACTACTCTTTTCTTCATGATAAAAAAATATTGCTACAAATTTACGAGAAATGCCGCAATACAAAAAGCTTTTGAATTTATCTTATCTTTTAATTATGATATTAGCATAGATAAAATCTATATCACCTAATATATCGTTTAAAACCAAGTCATAGAACTGTCTACCTATTCCCTTTCAAAAAGGTATAATACCTCCTTAAAATCTTTTATTTTTTATTTCCCACTTTTTGTAATAACTTTAAATAGCTATTCTAACAACTAAATACCAACAACTTAGCAAATAGATTCAACAAAAGAAATATACTGTATACACTAATGAATTAAATAACTTTAAATTTCATCATTATGCAAAACAAAACTATAGCGAAATCACTTGTTTTAGGTTTTTCTCTACTATTAAGCTTTTCTTTATTAGGTTTTTTTATT
>JBOFGJ010000999.1:0-2749 GCA_051649065.1 Flavobacterium sp.
GTCAAATACTACAAAGCAATTCTACTTCATCGTTCTTTCATTAGCTCTAAAACCATACTATAGTATGCTTTAATCCCTAATTCAGACCTATCTTGTATAATTACTTTCACGTTTACCTGTCTACCACATATCATATAAAAAAGCTAAAATATGTTAGGAAACTCAAATTGAGAAAAGGAAACATTATTTTCGTGCGCGAAATAATAAACGACAGCAAATGAGTACAAAAATACAACGACTTAACCCTAGTACATTAGCAGCTCCTGTAGGAAGATATTCTCACGTAACAGTAGTTCCTAAAGGTGCTAATCTATATACATTCTCTGGTCAGATAGGCACAGATGCTATGGGGAATATCCCTGAGACTTTTAATGCGCAAGTACAAAATACTTTTATGAATATCATCCAAGTATTAGCTAGTCAAAAGCTACAAGCAGAAGATGTTATCAAAGTAAACATCTGGGCGACTAAAGAAATTGACTGGGACTTCTTCTATGAAGTATGGGATAATACATTCGGTACAGAATATCCCTCTATGACTGTAGGTTATATCACTGCATTAGGATTGCCAGAGATTCACTTAGAAATAGAAATATGGGCTGCTAAATAGCCAATACACAGCGCCTGAATAAATAGATAGAGAGTTGCCATAGTGCAACTCTTTTTTTATACTAATCACTCCCTTATTTAGAATCAACTCAAGCACCTCATTTTATTTAATAACTTATTATCAGTTAGTTATAAAAATATTATCAAAATAAGAATGACTATACTTAGAATCATTATAAATAATCATATATTTGCCCTACCTAATTAAGTTTAATTAATCTAAATAGCAAAATATAATGAGTACTGATAAGCCCAAAAAAACTAAGGGAGTTTTTAAAAAGTATATGCTTAAAATTCACTTATGGCTAGGACTATTGTCAGGAATAATCGTACTAATCGTATCGCTTACAGGAACTGTTTTTGTCTTCAACGAGGATATCTCTACTTATCTTAAACAGGACATGATTTATCATGGCGAAAAAGATATTGAAAATAAAAAACCGATTCCCATTCGCGAACTAAAAGAATTAGTTAATGCACAATTAATTAATGAAGAAGTGCCAGCAGAAGAAGTAACAATTCCAATGGATCCTACACGTTCTTATCAATTTGGATTGTTTAAAGCCAATCCAGAAGGATGGAATTATTTCGATACTTATCTCATTTTTAAAACAGTCTATGTCAATCAGTATACTGGAGAAGTAATTGCTGTGGACGACCTATTGAAAAGCCCCTTCTTCTTCTCTATGATTCTTCACCGTTCATTGCTTTTAAGCAATGCTGTAGGAGGTACTATAGTAGGTGTATCTACTATAATCTTTGTGATTATGTTAATCACAGGGATTATACTATGGTGGCCTAAGAATAAGAATATGCGTAAACAACGCTTTTGGTTTAGATGGAAAAAAGTAAAAGGTTGGCGCCGTAAGAATTATGACGTTCATAATATACTTGGGTTTTATTCTTCAGCTCTAGCTTTGATAGTGGCTATTACAGGGATTATGTACTCTTTCCGCATTACTATGAGTTGGATATACTTTTTAATCAATGGCTTTTCTATGTATGCGCCTGACTTTAGCCATTATAAGACAACAGCTCCTGAGTCAATGGAAACTCCAACAACAGTAGATCGCATAGCTGCTACTGTAAAAGAACATTACCCCAATGCTTTCTCCTTTGGTATTGACTTAGAAGATCATGAGAACGCTGATCATCATCACGACAATATGACCATTCGCGTTAAAGATCATGAGTTCAAATATAATGACTCTCATACCATGATATTTGACGAACATTCTGGAGAGTTATTATTTAATAGATCTCATGGAGAACGATTATTAGCAGAACGAGCTACTGGTGCTACTTATGATTTACATGTAGGAGCTTTCTTTGGTATGCCTGGAAAAATAATTGCTTTTATCCTTAGTTTATTTTGTGCCTCTCTTCCTATCACTGGTTTTATTATCTACTGGGGTAGACGAAATAAGAAAAAGACTACGAATTAATTTAAACTATAATGAATAGATCACATATATGGCTACTTTCACTATGTAGCTTGGGTACTTATGCCCAAACCGAAGCGCAATTAGACAGTCTGCTCAATGCATTTAACACAAATCTTGGAGAGGTAATTATCAATGCCTCTGCTCCTGTATTTCAACAGAAAGCAGATAAGATGGTATTTAGTGTTGAGAACAGTGCATTATCAGACGGAAGTACAGTTCTAGAAGTATTAGGAAGAGCTCCTGGAGTAGTTGTATCTCAAGAAGGTGAATTATCACTACGTGGTAAAAAGGGGGTTAGCGTGATGCTAAACGGCAAACTGAGTTCTCTTTCTACAAAAGAACTAGCTAACCTATTGAGATCAACTAACTCTTCTCAGGTGAAGAATATTGAGATTATTGCCAATCCTTCCGCAAAATACGATGCTGTAGGTAACGCAGGTATTATCAATATCGTTCTGAAGAAATACAAAATGGAGGGGCTAAAAGGAAGTTCTTATGTCAATGCAGGAAGAGGACGTAAGAATCGTATGAATGCAGGATTTAATCTAGGGTATACTCATGAGAAACTAAGCCTATTTGGAGACTATAGCTATACTTTTAGAGGGGAAGAAGAACACAAGTATTACCTACAAGACTTTTATAATACCACGAACTCTTCAATCATAGACAGACACAGTGAACAACGCTTCACTAGT
>JBOFGJ010001000.1:0-2999 GCA_051649065.1 Flavobacterium sp.
ATATTTCGAATTGACCAATTTTTCTGTTTTTAAAAGTATTCAATTAAGATAGATTCAATGTTTTTTTACAAATGATACAAGTGTACAGTTAAAAGCAGGATTATAAACAATAACTGTACAGCTATATTAGGACGAGACATAGTGATCGCATAATGGTCGCATAGTGGTCGCATAATGGTCACATAGTTTTGGCCCTTTTTGATGCGACCATTATGCCATCAAACTACCATCATTATTCTATCATTGTGTTTTCATACAGCAGCAACATGAATTAGATATAATAAGTTGTTTGATTTGTGATGTATATTTTATTGATAATTAGTTAAATTGCAGATATATAAAATGTATAACTGACTTATTATAGCAAGAGTGGCACTGTTTATATTCCTTTTCATCTCTATAGGTGTAATGGGACAAGATAAACTTAGGATAAAGGGTAAGATTGAGGGAATACCTAATGAGGCGATAGTTGTGTTGGCGAGTGAAGGGCAGAAAAAAGACTTTAAAATTACTAATGGTCTGTTTGAGGTGGAGATGGTATTAGATGTTTCGCCTGCCTTAGTGTATATAATGGTTAATGAGGGAGATGAACTGAATGCTAGATATACTTTCTTCTTCGTTGGTAATGAATCTATAGAAATTAAAGGGAGTATTGAGGACTTTCCTAATAAGATTCAAGCTAAACATTCTAAGTATGATGAAATACGATATGAGGAGTATCTTAATATTCAAAATCTTGAAGACGCATTAGTCGATTTAAAAAAAGAAGCTCATGAATTGATTAGGAATGGCAGGTCTAAAGATAGTATACAAGAAGTCTATTTGAATCAGAGTGAACCTTTAGGAAAGATAGTAAAAGTAATAAAGGAGATAGATCAAAAGAACTTTGAGTTTTTAAAGAAACATATCAATTCACCTTATGGACGTTATTCTTTAAAGTTTAATCTTACTCAGTTCACTCCAGATCAGTTTAAGGAATTATACAGCTTAGTGGATAAACAGTATAGGGATACTGAAGAGGTTCTTTTTTTGAAAGAATGGATGAATCACAAGGCGCTATTAGTTGGTGATAGTTATTATAATTTCAGAGCCTTTGATATCAACCAAAAACTAGTAACATTTAGTAATTATTTTAAAGATAAGTATGTGCTACTTGATTTCTCTACTTTTCATTGTGGTTATTGTCGAGATGCGGCACCTAAAACTATCAAGATAGCTGAGAGCTTAAAAAATAAACTTACTTATGTGACCTATTATGTAGATGGGGATATAGAAGGGCTGAGAGAATATTATAAGCTTAAAGAAAATAAAGATAATCTTCTGTGGGATAAAATGGGAAGGTATAGTCCTACTATTGCTAAGTATGCACAGACTGGTACTCCACGATATTTGTTATTTGATAAGGAGGGTAAATTGGTTAAGGAGTTTGTGGGATTGGAAGAGAATTTCGAGGAGCAGTTGAGAGCCTTGATGAAGTAATATATGATGTCGCTATATGTCAACAATCATAATGTTACTTTAAAAATATTAGATTAAACAACATTGCCTGATAACGTTCGTTTCCTATAGTATTAACTAATGATATTAATCTATGAATACTAAACTGATGGTGCTTATTATGCTATTATTCTCAATAGGAGTAACGGCACAAGAGAAACTTAGAATAAAAGGTAAGATAGAGGGGATACCTAATGAGGCGACTTTAAGTCTGTCTTACGAAAATAAGCAGAAAGAATTTAAAGCAATAGATGGAGTATTCGAAGTAGATGTTCTTTTAGAGCAGGCTCCTACTTCTGTGTTTTTATCTGTAATTAATGGTGATGATTATAAGTACACTTCTTTTTTCTTAGGGAATGAGGCTATTACCATTAATGCTTCTATAAATGATTTCCCTAATGAAGTGAAGACTATCGGTTCTAACTATGATGGATTGAGATATGAGAATTATTCCTTAACGAAGGACCTAGATTTGCAGTTTAGAGATTTGGACGAGCAAACTAAAAAAGCAATAGAAGGAGGAGAGGACCGTGATAGTGTATATAATAAAGCGGAAGTACAGTGGCAAGCTATTAAAAAACAAATGGCAATAAGAAATTACGGTTTTTTAAAGCAATATATAAACACAGACTATGGACGTCATTTGATTAGGTTTTATACTGATGATTTTACTACTGAACAACTTAAAGAGCTATATAGCTTAGTTAGTATTGAGAATAAAAGCAGGAAAGAAATGGTCTTCTTAAAGACATTCATAGATTATAAGGAATTAGAAATAGGAGATAAGTATTATGACTTTACTGCTATCGATGTAAAGGGAAAGACTGTAAAGTTTAGTGATTATTTTAAAGGTAAATATGTACTTCTAGATTTCTCAAATGTAGGATGTGGATTTTGTTATAAAGCTGCACCCTTAACTGCTGTGATAGCAGATGAGTTAAAAGATAAACTGATTTATGTGACTTATCATACTGGTGATAGTGAAGAAGGAGTTAAAGATTATTATAAACTAAAAGGTAATAAAGGTAATGTTATTTGGAATAAAGATGGGGATTATGATATCGCTATCGCAAAATATAGACAGATGACTACGCCTACTTATTTAGTATTTGATACTAAAGGTAAGTTTATTAAGCAGATTATAGGAGCAGATAAAGAGCTTAAAGATGCATTAGAGGAATTAATGAAATAGAGTTTTGTCTCTATCTAAGTTATAAAAAAACAACGCCCTACTATTACAGTAGAGCGTTTGCTTTATATTAATTTACTTTATTCTGCTTTCTGCGTTTTCGGATGCGTCTTATCACAAAGAATAATCCTGTACTGATAAGGATGAATGGCCATATATAGAATAGCCCTATTACAAATGATAATAGATTCTCCCAACCCGAGCTAAAGGCAGATGAGATCTCGTATCCAAAGCCTGTGGTAGACTCTCCTTTTTCGTAAAAAGTAACAGAGAGAGTACTTAGAGAAACTCTACTCTTTAGGTATTTTAAACG
>JBOFGJ010001001.1:0-2498 GCA_051649065.1 Flavobacterium sp.
TTATTCTTACACTGCTTAGTTTAGGTATTGGATTTGCATCTGTTATTTTGTCTTTTGTACATTACAGAGAGGAGGTATCTTATGATCAGAACAATCCTAATAAGGATATTATGTTCACAGTAGAATCTAAGATGAATGCCGATACAAGCTGGATGAAATTGCCCTATCCCTTCGGAGCAAGGCTAAAAGAGGAGTCCTCTCATGTCGTTGATTATACATACATGGATAATTATTATGATGAGTATATACTATTTGTCAATGGAGAAAAGAAAGCAATCGATCACATTGTAGAGGTTAAGTCTAATTTTTTTGAGTTCTTCCCATTTGAGATAGTGAAAGGAGATAAGCTAAATCCATTTAATGCTCCTAATACTATAGTTATTACAGATGAATACGCAAAGATATTATTCGGGGATAAAGAACCTATAGGTCAAACAGTTTTGTATTTACAGAAACCTTATACAATTAGTGCGGTTTATAAACATGGAAAGGAGCGAAATTCTGTGATGGCAAATGTGTTAGTCAATAACATAGATAGATATGAGAAAGAGGCATTAGAAGATTGGGGAAATTATAGTTCCACAATTTGGCTAAAATTAGATAATTCTAATTCTGTACCAAGTGTAGAGAAGATGATTAGGGAGTTTCTGATAAAGGATTTAGCTAAAGACGCAGGAATGAGCATAGAGGAGTATATAAAGAAGGAAGAAGGGATGACAGTAGAGGAGTTTCTGAATAAAAATAATGATAGAGGGAACTTTAGGCTACATGTTTTAGCTGATCAGAGGATGCAAAAAGATAGATGGCTAAATGGGACTCCTGAAGGTGGAGCAAATGTAGGGAGGCTATATATTATGATAGGATTGTCTCTATTAATCTTGATCTTATCAGTATTTAATTACATCAATCTGAGTACAGCACAGGCCATTAGTCGTACTCGTGAAATAGGAATTAGAAAAACACTTGGAGCGACAAGAGGTAATCTGATATTACAAGGATTATTTGAAGCATTTGTGACGTCAATGTTGGCCTGTATTGTGGCATTAGTTATTATAGAGTTTGTAATGCCTTGGTTAAAAGTGTTTTTGGATTCAAGAATGGAGATAGAGTTTACTTATATATTGCCTTGGTTACTACTTTTTATGGTTCTTATTGTATTGTTAGTGGGACTTATACCAGCTCTATTTACAGCAAGTTTTAAAACATTAGAAGTACTAAAAGGAGAGATAAATAAGAGTAAAAAAGGGAAAACACTTAAGAACACAATGCTAATAGTACAGTTTACAGTTGCCTGTTTCTTTATGATAGGAAGTTATATTGTGTATCAACAGGTGAGTTATATGATACATAAAGACTTAGGATTCAAAGGGGAACAAGTGTTGTTAATTCCTTATTTTGTAAAGGTACCTTTTAAAGAAAAGGCAAATACATATTATTCTATAAAGGAAGAAATCTTAAAGGTAAGGGGAGTAGAAGACGTATCTACAGCTTCTATAACGATAGGAACGAGTAATGGTAGCTCTTCGGGGTTTACCTATAACGGAAATAAGATACAGGGAATCAATGTAGGGATGGATTATAACTATTTGGATATGTTAAGTATTGAACTGAAGGAGGGGAGAGTATTATCTTCAGACTATGCTACTGATACCATATCTAATATAATGATTAGTGAACGTACAGCTTATGAGATGAAAGAACCTAATCCTGTTGGTAAAGTAATAGAATGGAACGAAAATAAAATGACAATAGTAGGTGTGGTAAAAGATTTTAATCTTTATGGATTAAGAGCAAACTATGCTCCATTAGTCTATTTTCATCTAAAGACTATACCATGGGTAGGAAATAATATTAGGGAAGTTGCTATTAGGGTTAAGGGAGATAATATAGAACAGACAATGGGTGAAATAGCTAAGATATGGGAACGAAGAGATTTGTCTGATTTACCATTTAGTTATGAGTTCGCAGATAAGCGTTTTGCAGAAACTTTTGAAGGGGTGAAGAAAGAAAGAGATGTATTTATGACACTGAATGCTGTGGTTGTGTTTGTTGCTCTTTTTGGTTTGTATAGCCTAGCTTCATTTAATATCAACAATAGATTGCGTGAGGTGGCTATTCGAAAAGTACTGGGGGCTAGTGCAGGAAGTCTTTTAAAACAGCTATCAATACAGTATTTCATCATGTGTGTGACAGGATTTGTTTTTGCTGTATTTCCAAGTTATTACTTCTTGAATAAATGGCTTAATGATTATGCTTTTAGGATAGAAATTAGTGCCTTGCCTTTTGTAGTTTGCTTTATTGGTATAGTGATATTAACAGGAGTAGTAGTGTTTATAAAAGCGTGGTCTGCAACTAAGATCAATGTGTTGAAGTATATTAAATACGAATAGATTAACCATAAAAACTAAAACATTAAATATGAAAAAATTAGTAATGTTCTTCCTATTAGTAGGAGGAAGTGTGTTCGCACAATCAAAAGAGACTCGTCAAGTGAGTGA
>JBOFGJ010001002.1:0-14850 GCA_051649065.1 Flavobacterium sp.
CGGATTAGAGCCTATCGTAAAAGAGTTACACAAGCACAATGTAACTATCTATTCAACTGGTGGAACAGAAACATTCATTAAAGAATTAAATATCCCAGTAGTAGCAGTAGAAGATGTAACATCTTACCCATCTATACTAGGTGGAAGAGTAAAAACATTACATCCAAAAATATTTGGAGGTATTCTTAACAGACAAGATCACGAAGGTGATATTGCACAGATGAAAGAATACGAAATCCCACAAATAGATCTAGTAATCGTAGATTTATATCCATTCGAAAACACAGTAGCCTCTGGAGCACCAGAAGCAGACATTATCGAGAAAATAGATATTGGTGGTATTTCTCTTATTAGAGCGGCAGCTAAAAACTTTAAAGATACTGTTATCGTAGCTTCAGTAAATGAATACGAATTATTCTTAGAGATGCTAACTAGTAATAATGGATCAACTACATTAGAAAACAGAAGATTACTAGCTACTAAAGCATTTCACGTATCTTCACATTATGATGGAGCAATATTCAATTACTTCAATGCAGATGAAACTGTATTAAAAATAAGTCATGCGGATGGTAATGAACTTAGATATGGAGAGAATCCACATCAAAAAGGGCATTTCTTTGGAAACTTTGAAAGCTTATTCGACAAACTTCACGGAAAAGAGCTTTCTTACAATAACCTACTTGATGTAGATGCTGCAGTAAACTTAATGAATGAATTTAAGAATGAAGCTCCTACATTTGCTATCTTAAAACACAACAATGCATGTGGTGTTGCCCAAAGAAGCACAATGAAAGAAGCATATCTTGATGCATTAGCAGGTGATCCTACTTCTGCTTTCGGAGGAGTTCTAATCGCTAATGGTAAGATTGACGTAGCAACAGCAGAAGAAATCAACAAGTTATTCTGTGAAGTTGTTATTGCACCAAGTTATGATGTTGAAGCTATTGAGATTTTAAAAGAAAAGAAAAACAGAATAATTTTAGTAATAAAAGAAACAGAATTGCCTACAAAACAAGTACGTACTTGTCTTAATGGAATTTTAGTTCAAGATAAAGACAATATTACAGACAATAAAAGCTTACTAACAAACGTTACAAAATTATCACCTTCTGATAAAGAATTAGATGATTTATTATTTGCTTCTAAAATCTGTAAACACACAAAATCTAACACAATCGTTTTAGTTAAAGATGGACAACTATGTGCTTCTGGAACTGGACAGACATCACGTGTAGATGCTTTACGCCAAGCTATCGAAAAAGCTGTTTCGTTTAATATGGAATTAAAAGGTTCAGTAATGGCAAGTGATGCCTTCTTCCCTTTTCCTGACTGTGTAGAAATCGCACATAATGCTGGGATTTCGGCAGTTATACAGCCTGGAGGTTCTATTAAAGATGATTTAAGTATCAATTATTGTAATGAAAATAATATTGCGATGGTTTGTACAGGAATTCGTCATTTTAAACATTAATTTATTACTTTTGTAACGCATTAAAATATTAACTATAAAAGCCTTTTAATTATATGGGATTTTTTGATTTTATGACAGAGGATATCGCTATCGATTTAGGAACAGCGAATACCCTTATCATTCATGGAGGAAAAGTCGTAGTAGACAATCCTTCTATTGTAGCCCGAGATAGAACTACGGGTAAAATAATAGCAGTCGGTAAAGAAGCGAGTTTAATGCAGGGGAAGACACATGGTAATATCAAAACAATCCGTCCATTAAAAGATGGAGTTATTGCTGATTTTGATGCTTCAGAAAAAATGATAAGCCTTTTTATCAAGAGCATCCCTGCACTAAGAAAAAAAATGTTTACACCTGCATTGCGTATGATCGTTTGTATTCCTTCAGGAATTACAGAAGTGGAAATGCGTGCTGTAAAAGAATCTTGTGAGCGTGTGAATGGTAAAGAGGTTTACCTTATACACGAACCTATGTCTGCTGCTATCGGTATCGGAGTAGATATCATGCAACCAAAAGGAAACATGATTGTAGATATCGGAGGTGGTACAACAGAAATCGCTGTTATCGCATTAGGTGGTATCGTATGTGATAAATCTGTAAAAATTGCTGGTGACGTATTCACTAACGATATTATCTATTATATGCGTACTCAACACAACTTATTCGTTGGAGAAAGTACTGCTGAAAAAATTAAAATACAAATCGGAGCTGCAACTGAAGACTTAGAAACTCCTCCGGAAGATATGTTAGTACAAGGTCGTGACCTTTTAACAGGTAAACCAAAACAGGTAACTGTTTCGTACAGAGAGATTGCTAAAGCATTAGACAAATCAATACAACGTGTGGAAGATGCAGTAATGGAGACATTATCTCAAACTCCTCCTGAGTTAGCTGCTGATATCTACAATACTGGTATTTATTTAGCAGGTGGTGGTTCTATGCTTAGAGGATTAGACAAACGTATTTCTCAAAAAACAGATCTACCTGTATACATTGCAGAGGATCCATTAAGAGCAGTCGTTAGAGGTACTGGTTTAGCAATCAAAAACATAGAAAAATACAAAAGTGTTTTGATTAAATAAAATAACTTATGCAGCAAATAATCAATTTCTTTATAAAAAACAGTACTAAGTTACTGTTTTTGCTGCTTTTAGTCATATCATTCGGGCTAATAATACAAACGCATACTTTTCATCAAAGTTCGTTTATTAGCTCTGCGAATGGTGTGACAGGTTATGTCTATGAAAATGTAAATAATTTTAAAGAGTACATCCATCTAAAAACAGAGAATGATGCTTTAGTTTTAGAGAATGCCTATTTAAAATCAATCGCTTACAATAATACTTCTATCCAAGATTCTGTAGAAATTAGAAATCTAATGCCTGCAGAAAGACAGGAGTATTCTATTATCGTAGCTAAAGTAATTCGCAATACTTTTAATACAAAAGAGAACTACCTAACCATAAAAGGAGGCTCTAAACAGGGGATTAAAAGTGATATGGGAGTTATTAATAGTAATGGTGTAATCGGTATTATAGAAAAAACTTCTCAAAACTATTCTACTGTACAAAGTATTTTGAACGTCAAATCTAAGATTAATGCTAAGATTAAAGGTTCTAATCACTTCGGTACATTACAATGGGATGGAAAGAATACTGGTTATGTAAACCTATCAGACATTCCTAGACTAGCAGAAATTTTTAAAGGGGATACCATTGTAACTGGAGGTATATCTAAAATATTCCCAGAAAACATTCCTATTGGAGTAATTGAAAAAGCTTACACCAATGAAACTTCTAATTACTTCACTATTTCAGTTCGTTTATTTAATGATATGACGAATCTGGGATATATATACGTAATTAAAAACAAAGACATTGAGGAAATTAATCAATTAGAAGCTGAAACTAAAGATGAATAGTGTTGCATTTTCAAATATTGCTCGTTTTATTGCGTTATTAATCGCACAGATTCTTATTTTTAATAATATAGACCTATTTGGTTTTATTAACCCCTTCCCTTACATTCTATTTATCATTTTATATCCTACTGATAACAATAAACCTATATTTTATCTAGCTAGTTTTATTTTAGGGATTATAGTAGATATGTTTGAAAACTCAGGCGGTATACATGCAGCAGCCAGTTTAATACTAGCATTCTCAAGACCATCTATTCTAAAGTTCTCTTTCGGGATCAGTTACCAATATCACAATCTAAATATCATCAAAAAAGTAACTAAAGATATCTTTACCTCTTTAGAAGTTTTTGGTTATATTACCATCTCTGTTGTCATACATCACATAGTACTATTTGGTTTAGAGTTTTTCAGATTTAACTTTATCTTGGAAATCTTGCTTAGGACTATTCTAACAACAGTAACTACCCTATTAACCTGTATTTTGATATTATATCTGATTAAACCGTCTAAAAAATGAGAAAGCTTTTATTACCTATAATTATTATAATTGTTGCTATTATAGTGTTAGCTAGATTGTTTTTTTTACAAATAGTAGATGACACATATATCAAAAAGTCTGAGAACAATGCTTTAAAGATCGTGTATGAATATCCAGAAAGAGGATATGTATTTGATCGTAACAAAAAGTTACTTATTGCAAATCAGCCATCTTATGATATTATGGTAATACCAAGAGAAGTTAAAAACATAGATACTCTCGCTTTATGTAGTCTTTTAGATGTAACATATGACCAGTTTGTAAGCAAACTTGAAAAAGCAAAAGTATATAGTCCAAGACTTCCTTCTGTATTTTTGCCACAGCTAAGCAAAGGTGAATACGCTGCTTTCCAAGAAAAAATACGCCATTTTAATGGGTTTTATATTCAAAAGAGATCTCTTAGAGATTATCAAGTGGCACATGGAGCCAACTTGTTTGGATATATTAGACAGGTGAATGAACAAAACATTAAAGCAAATCCATACTACAAATCTGGTGATTTAATCGGTATTCAAGGAATAGAACAAGAATACGAAGAAACACTAAGAGGTACTAAAGGAGTAAAATATATACAAAGAGACCGATTCAATAGAGAAATTGGTTCTTTTAAGAATGGTGTATATGACACTCTTGCTATTAAAGGTGATGACATTATGTTAACCATTGATAGCGAGCTCCAAGCTTATGGAGAGCTCTTAATGCAAAATAAAAGAGGAGGAATAGTAGCTATAGAACCTAGTACAGGAGAAATACTTGCGCTAGTTAATGCACCTAATTATGATCCTTCCTTATTAGTAGGAAGAGAACGCTCTAAAAACTATACCGCGTTATATAACGATTCACTAGCAAAACCGCTATACAATAGAGTACTATCAGGAGAATATTCACCTGGTTCACCATTTAAAATTCTTACCGCATTAATTGGTCTTCAAGAAGGAGTAATTAATGAACATATGACTTTTGCATGTAATCGAGGTTTCTATTATGGTAAGGGAGCATGGATGGGATGTCACGATTCAGGACATTGGAATTTAAATGCTGCGATTGCTAAATCATGTAACACTTATTTTGCAAATGCTTATAAAAGAGTCATTGAAAAATACAAAAATCCAGCTGATGGAATCAATAAATGGAGTGAACACTTACATAGTTTTGGTTTAGGAGAGTTCCTTGGTTATGACTTGCCTGAGGGACGTAAAGGACACATCCCTGATGCTGATTATTATAATAGATGGTATCCTAATGGAGGATGGAAAAGTACAACTACTATTTCTAACTCGATAGGACAAGGAGAGGTAATTATGACACCTATGCAGCTAGCTAATGTTATGGCAGCAGTAGCAAATAGAGGTTATTACTACACTCCTCATATCATTAAAAATATAGAACACCACAACATCGATAAGAAATTTACGACAAAACACATAACTTCAATAGATCAACAACATTTTGCTCCAATTGTTCAAGGAATGAATGATGTATTTAACATTGGAACTGGTCGATCAGTGAGAGTTGAAGGATTAGATATGTGTGGTAAGACTGGTACAGTAGAAAACTTTACTAGAATAAATGGTAAACGTTATCAATTAACTGACCACTCAGTATTCGTTGCTTTCGCACCAAAAGACAATCCTAAGATTGCCATTGCGGTTTTTATTGAGAACGGATATTGGGGAGCTAGATGGGCTGCACCTATAACAAGTTTAATGCTTCAAAAATATTTACTACCACAAATAGTAAGAACTGATTTAGAAAAAAGAATGTTAGAAGGAAGTCTACAAGGAGAATATGATAAAGTATTACAACTGTATAGAACAACTGACAAACCAAAACCGACACCAAAAATAGCACTATAGTAAGATTACAACAAGAAAATGAAGAATGTAAGTGTACAAAAAAATATAGATTGGATTTCAATCTTGCTATATGCTTTATTAGTTATAGCTGGTTGG
This sequence comes from Flavobacterium sp., assembly GCA_051649065.1. GTDB lineage: Bacteria > Bacteroidota > Bacteroidia > Flavobacteriales > Flavobacteriaceae > Flavobacterium. Next base: position 5,886 of record JBOFGJ010001002.1, read on the forward strand.
ATAAATATTTACTCAGCATCATTACCTGCTGAAACAACATCTATTTTTGACTTAGGGCAAATCTACGGAAGACAGATGCTCTTTATCCTTTTTTGTATTCCCTTAATCATACTTATCGTATCTATAGATACAAAATTCTATGAAAAGTACGCTATGGTATTCTATATCATTGGCCTACTATCTATTCTAGGGCTCTTTGTATTCGGTAAATCAGTAAAAGGACAAACAAACTGGTACCAAATAGGTGGATTTGGTATACAACCTTCTGAATTTGTAAAGACTACTACAGCTCTTTTATTAGCTAAATTTATATCTGATAGTCAAACACACCTTAGTTCGTTTAAAGAACAAGTTATAGCGTTAGTCATTATTGGTGTGCCTACTCTATTTATTCTAAAACACGATACTGGTAGTGCGATGCTATTTGTTTCATTGGTGTTTGTTCTATATAGAGAAGGACTACCAAGCTGGTACCTATGGACAGGGTTTATTACTATACTTCTATTTATAGCTTCACTAGTTGTAGAACCAGGTATAATAATAGGTACAATAGTCTTAATTGCAGCTTTACATTTTTACTTTAATAAAAAAATAACTAGAAACCCTCTGATATATATAATATTAGTTGTTATTATGTCTGCTTTCGTTTTCTCAGTAGACTATGTATATGACAACGTATTAGAACCCCATCAGAAAGACAGAATTAATGTATTAATCGGAGAAGATGTTAACTTACAAGCTGAAGGGTATAACCTAAACCAATCCAAAATAGCTATCGGCTCAGGAGGATGGACGGGAACAGGTTTTCTAGAAGGTACACAAACTAAAGGTGGATTTGTCCCTGAACAACATACAGACTACATCTTTACTACCGTAGGTGAAGAATGGGGATTTGCAGGAGCTTCTTTTGTTATAATCCTATTTGTCTGCCTATTTTTTAGATTAATACATCTTGCTGAAAGGCAAAAGAAGGTCTTTAATCGCGTATATGGTTACTGTGTAATCTCTTTCTTATTTATCCACTTTGCCTTTAACATAACTATGTTAATCGGGCTTTTCCCGACAATTGGTGTACCTCTACCTTTCTTTTCATATGGAGGGTCAAGTTTAATGGCATTTACTGTACTCCTTTTCATCTTTCTTAAACTAGATGCAAATAGAATTAATGAGTGGTAAGACTAGTAAAACAAACAAAATATTTAATAAAATTCACAAAAATGAAAAAGAGAATGCTGATCATTGCTACATTATTTGTAGCAACAACTTCTGTGGTTAAAGCCCAAGAAATAAAAACAACTGAAGTAGGAACTGAACAAAATTCACTAGAAACGTTAGTTAATGAGCAAAAAAACATTGAAAATGCTCAACAATTAGAAAGTGCTAAACTACAAAATGAATTAGACGAAGCTAAAAAAATTGAACAAGAACAAAAGATAGCTGAAGCTCAACACAAAGCAGAATTACAAGAGCAAAAGAAGAAAGAAAAAGAAAACAAAGCTGAATTAAAAAGACAAAAGGAAATTCTTAATAGTCAGAAAAAAGTAAGCAAACAAACAACTAGATTACAAAAAGCGCAAGATAAATACAATACTAGAAACAGTAAATACATACAACAAAAAGCAGCTGGTAAATTAGCTCCTATTGAGGAATTAAAAATAAAGAGTCAATTACTAGATCTACAAACAAACATAAAAAAACAAGAAATAGAGCTTAAACGTGTTACAATGGAATACGAAACTCTAAACAAATAAAAAAGATTAAACTACTTCACAATATGAGGTAGTTTTTTTTTTGCCTTTAACCCATACTAATAACACAAACCTACAAACAAAAGCTATAAGGGCTATACTCACTTTAAAACTAGCCTTATGAGCAATTCTACTTAACTGCTATTGGTATTAACTAATCTTAAGGCTCGTTTATTCAAGATATCATTGTAGATGGTTTAAAAGGCTTTCCTGAAGCGATACAAGCTGTATTTCCAAAGACACAAGTAACAACTGTGTATTGTTTAGCAAATAAGAACCAGCCTTCGCTTTGTGCCTCATACAGATAAAAAAACTATTGCTCCTAAACTTTGCCTCTTTAGATTAACTAGACTTTTTTGATTAACTATGTTTTCGGCTTAACTCCTACTATGATCTAGATTACGCTTAATGACAAGAAGTAGGGAAAACTAAATGCTTGGATTATACTAGAGTAAAAGATAAAAGTCATTTGTAAAACTACTAGCATTAATGAGATTGCATGACCTCTTCAACACTACCACAACATTGTTCTACTACAAGTCCTTTCTATTAAAGAATCCTTGACACACTCTTGAAGAACTCTTGTCCAAAATACATTTAGGGATAAGAAGTTTTTCCTCTTTAGATTAACTAGACTTTTTGCCTAGTCCCCAACTTTTGTCACTGATCCAATTCTTTTGATTAAATTATAGATATAAAAAAAACCACTACTGTAGTAGTGGTTTTTTGTGGTGCCTCCAGGAATCGAACCAGGGACACATGGATTTTCAGTCCATTGCTCTACCAACTGAGCTAAGGCACCTTTTAAAGGTATGCTTAAAGTTTAAATTGTGGTGCCTCCAGGAATCGAACCAGGGACACATGGATTTTCAGTCCATTGCTCTACCAACTGAGCTAAGGCACCTTTTTAAAAACTAACATCTAAAAGCAAATTTAGTGGTGCCTCCAGGAATCGAACCAGGGACACATGGATTTTCAGTCCATTGCTCTACCAACTGAGCTAAGGCACCAATTGGCTTTTAGAAGAGAACAATCTTGTTCTGTTAAGCGGTTGCAAATATATAACAGATTTTCATTCTTCCAAAACTTTTTATAAAAAAAATCATTTACTACCTTTGTCGAACATAAGGGAAACACTATGATTCTAGCCATCGATATTGGAAACACAAGAACCAAAATAGCTATCTTTGAAAAAGATACGCTTCAAGACGTTCTTTTTATTGAACTAAAAACTATTGAAAAAACACTTGAAAATATTTTTAAAAAAAATTCAATAAAACCTAAAACCATCCTTTCTTCAGTCGGAAAACTCCAAAATGAAACACTTTTGTGGCTACAGCAAAACACTGAAGTTATAGAAATAACACACCAAACTAACTTCCCTTTTAGAAATCTATATACTACTCCTACTACTTTAGGAATAGATAGAATGGTACTAGCTGCAGGAGCGGTACTTCAATTTCCAAAAAACAACAGATTAATAATCGATGCTGGTACATGTATAACTTATGAATTTGTTAATGACAAGGACGAATATTTAGGAGGAGCTATCTCTCCTGGATTACTTTTAAGATATAAAGCATTAAATCATTACACTGCTAAACTGCCTTTGTTAGCTCCTGAAGACATCGATTATCTCATCGGAGATCAAACAGACAGATCTATTCATTCTGGTGTTATCAACGGAATAACTCAGGAAATAGAAGGAATTATTGCTCAATACAAGTTGCTCTATCCTGATCTAAAAATAATTTTGACTGGAGGAGACACACTTTTTTTGGTCAAAAGATTAAAAAACGTCATATTTGCTAATCCAAACTTCCTATTAGAAAGTTTGAACAATTTATATCAATACACAATTGAAAATGATAAAAAAAATCTTCTTTAGCCTGAGCTTACTTTGCGGTACAGCTGCTTTAGCTCAACAAGGCAATGCTTCTCCTTACTCATATTATGGTATAGGTAATGTAAATTACAATGGTACTAATGAATATAAAGCTATGGGGGGAACAAATGTTTACGCAGATAGTATTCATATAAATTTAAAAAACCCAGCTTCTTTTGCTAAGTTAAAAAGAACGACATTCTCTTTAGGTGCTACAGCTACATCATATAACTTCAAAAATGATGTGAGCTCTGATAAAGCAAATAGACAAACTATAGACTACATTACAGTAGGATTACCTATTACTAAAAAATTAGGTGTAGTATTCGGTTTACTTCCATTCTCTAATGTTGGTTATAAAATAAATGGTGAAGGAACTAATCCGCAAGGACAAAAGATAAACTCTAGATACGAAGGTAATGGAGGAATAAATAAAGCATTCTTAGGTGCAGGATATGAAATAAACAAAAACTTCTCAGTCGGAGTTAATGCTGGATATCATTTTGGGGATACTAAAAATGATCTTTACTCAAACATAACTGACTTAGGAGATGGTACTTCTTTACAAAACATTACTAGAGAATATAGAAAACTACATTATAGCGGATTCTCTTTTGATCTTTCTGCTCAATACTTTGGTAAATTTAAAGATTATGATGTTCAAGCAAATGTAACCTATAGCCCAGAAACGAAATGGACTAATGAAAACTTTACTCAAATTCAAATCTTAAATGTTAATCAAATAGTAGATCAGACTACGATAATTGATGCATCGAAAAATATAACTAACCCACAGGCTCTATCTATGGGATTAGGATTTGGAAAGAACCTTAAATGGTTTGTTGGAGGTCAATATACATTTACTCAAAATAGCAAATTGTCTGATTCTTGGAATAATACTTCTATAGCTAACTATGAGAATTCTAATCGTTTCTCTGTTGGAGGTTTTTATATTCCTAAATACAACTCTTTCACTAGCTACTTTGATCGTATTGTGTACAGAGCTGGATTCAAATATGAGAATACTGGTTTAGTATTAAATGACAAATCAATCAACGATATGGCTGTTAATGCTGGATTTGGTTTTCCTATCGGAGACCCTAGAAAGTTCACTAACTTAAATGTTGGTATTGAATATGGAAGCAGAGGAACTAAGAGCAACGGTCTAACTAAAGAGAATTACTTTAGTGTTTACGTAGGTTTCTCATTAAACGACCTTTGGTTCCAAAGAAGACGTTTTGACTAATCAAACTAGATTAAGTTAATAAGATGAAATTAATATCTAAACTACTAGGCACATTATTAATTGTTATTATCTCTACTAGCTTATTCTCTTGTGAGAGTAACTTTAAAGAAATACAAAACTTTAGTAAAGTCAGTTTTTTCCCTGCCAGTGAAGTAGAAAACATGAGGGGACAATATATTGATTCTGGTAGAGTTAAAGCAATATTAGTAAGTCCTAAAATGCTAGATTACAGCAATGTAAAATACCCTTTTACAGAATTCCCTAAAGGTATTCACTTAACGATATTCGATAAAGACAATAATAAAAACACTGTAATTGCTGATTACGCTATACGCTATACTAAAACAGACCTTATTGATTTACAAGGTAATGTGGTAATAACAACACATGATGGAAAGAAATTAAACTCAGATCAGTTATACTACGACCAAAAAAATGAATGGTTCTTTACGGAAGGAAAATATAAAGCTTCTACTGATAGCGAAAACTTTACTCGAGGAATAGGTGTCGACTTTGACTCTAAAATGACTAAAGTAAAAGCAACAGATAGTTATGCAGAAAGTGTTAAAAATAAAGATTAAAAAATGAAACCACTTCACATAATACCATTCTTCTACCTATTCATTGCAGCTTTGTTTATATATGATATAATTACAAAGCTATTAGTTAATAACTATGATATATGGCTAAGTTTAGGAGCGACAGTATTTGCCATCTTTATGTTCTTCTTTAGAAGAAGATATGCTAAGAAGATGGAAAATCACTACAAACAAAAAAACCAATAAATATAACTAGGGGTAATCAAAAATGATTACCCCTTTTTTTATCTTCAAATCTAACCATAACAACCTTAATGACTGAATTTCAGCCCTAATTAATAACTTTTAAAAAAAATATTCACAATTCTAAATAAAAACTTAATAAAACCACTAAAATAAAAGCACTACTGCTTTTATTATTAAATAGATAATTGTATTTTCGCTCACTGAAAAAAATTACACATAATAAAAAAGCATGGCAGTTTTATCAAAAATTAGACAAAAATCCGCTCTGTTAATTGCCGTAATCGGTATTGCTTTATTAGCATTCGTTATTGGCGACGTAGTAAGAAGCACGGGAGGTGGGCTATCTAGAAACATTGGTAGTGTAGATGGTGAAGAAATTAATACCCAAGAATTCCTACACAAAGTAGCTCAAGCCGAAAAACAAGGCCAAATGAGTAATACTCAAGCAGGAGTGATGGTTTGGAACAACGAAGTAAATAACATTTTACTTACTAATGAATTTGCTAAATTAGGTTTAGCTATTGGTAAAGAACAGTTAGTAAACGTTGTTAAAAACAATCCTACATTCGCTAACAATCCAGAATTTCAAAATGCTGTTGGACAATTCGACATCAACAAATTCAACCAATTTGTTGCTATGATGAAGAATGCTGGACAGGAGCAATGGAATCAATGGTTAGCTTATGAAAAAGAATTAGAGAAAGTTGGTTTAGAACAAATGTACTTTTCATTAGTTCAAGGAGGTATTTATACTACTACAACTGAAGCTAAAGCTGTTTATGCAAGTGAAAACAACAAAGTTACTTTTGACTATGTGACTGTTCCTTATTCTACAGTAAACAATGAAGAAGCTCCTGTATCTAATACAGAAATAGTAGAGTTTATGAAAAAACATAGTAACAGATTCAAATCTGAACCTACTCGTGTTTTACAGTATGCTGTACTTTCTAGCGCACCTTCTGCTGCAGATAAAGAAATAGTAAAAGAAACTATAGAAGGTTACTTAAAACCTACTGTACAATATAATGCTACAACTAAAAAGAACGATACTATTCCTGGGTTCAAAACAGTTAAAGACATCGAATCATTTGTAAATACAAATTCAGATATCAAATTTGACAGTTTATACTATGCGAAGAAAGATCTTCCTTTAGAATATCAAGAAGAGTTATTTAACTTACAACCTGGTCAAACTTTTGGTCCTTACATTATGGGAGATTACTACTGTATCTCTAGAATGATTGATAAAAAAGCAGGTCAGAGAGTTGATGCTTCTCATATCCTAATAGGTTTTGCAGGTTCGGCTTCACAAGGAGCTACTAGAACTAAAGAAGAAGCTAAAGCTAAAGCTGAAGAAATTCTAGCTAAAGTAAAAGCTGCTCCAGCTACATTCGCTACTGAAGCAATGATGGTTTCTGAAGATCCAGGTTCTAAAAACAACGGTGGTAAATATGAAGATATCCCAAAAGGACAAATGGTTAAACCATTTGACAACTTCATCTTTAACAATGCTGCTGGTACTATTGGTTTAGTAGAAACAGACTTTGGTTTCCATATTATTCAAGTTAACGAGAAAAAAGAAGGTGCTAAACTAGCTACTGTAGCTCGCAAAATTGAAGTATCTGATGCCACTGCTGATGAACTATTCACTAAAGCAACTCAATTAGAACAAGATGCTCCTGCAGCAAAAGACTTTATTGCTTCTGCTCAAGGTTTAGGGTTCACAACTCAGAACAATATTACTATTCGTCCATTCGAAGAATTCTTACCTGGTGCTGGTAACCAAAGAAGTATTATCTCTTGGGCATTTAATAAAGACACAAAAGATAGTGCTATCAAAAGATTTGACAGTGCTGATGGACATATCATTGTTAAGATCACTTCTAAAAATGACACTGGTTTAGCTCCAGTAGAAGAAGTGAAATCAATCATAGAACCTATCTTAATGAATGAGAAAAAAGCAGTAATCCTTAGAAAGAAAATGGCTGGTAATACTATCCAAGAAGTTTCTAACAGCTCTAAAGCTTCTATCTCTTCAATGACTGATGTAACTACTGCTGCTCCGCTTATTACTAACATAGGTAATGAACCTTTAGTAGTTGGTACAGCATTCGCTACAGCTGTAAACAAAGATTCTAAACTAATCGATGGTTTACAAGGTGTTTATATGGTTAAAACTAAGAATGTTGCTAAAGCTCCTGAATTACCAAACTACGTTACTTATAAAGCTAAAGTAGAAAATGGTGTTAGAGGAATGGCTCAAATGCAAATCCTAAAAGTATTAAAAGACAACGCTAAGATTAAAGATAATCGTATCGGAGTTCTTCAATAAGACTTTAAAAAACTATAAGAAAAAGCCATCTGATAATCAGATGGCTTTTTTTATGCCTATATGGTTAACTGATAAAAATACCTTATTTTTGCTCTAACAAAATTTAAAACTAAACTTATGAAAGCATACGTATTTCCAGGTCAAGGAGCTCAATTCACAGGAATGGGAAAAGACTTATACGAAAACTCACCACTAGCTAAAGAGATGTTCGAAAAAGCAAACGAAATCCTTGGTTTCAGAATTACAGATATTATGTTCGAAGGTACTGCTGAAGAACTTAAAGAAACTAAAGTAACTCAGCCAGCAGTATTCTTACACTCGGTTATCTTAGCTAAAACATTAGAAGATTTTAAACCAGAGATGGTAGCTGGACACTCTTTAGGAGAATTCTCTGCTTTAGTTGCTAACGGAGCACTAGCTTTCGAAGATGCTCTTAAACTAGTTTCTAAAAGAGCTATGGCTATGCAAAAAGCTTGTGAAATAACACCTTCTACAATGGCTGCTGTTCTAGGGTTAGAAGATAGTATCGTTGAGAAAGTATGTGCTGACATTGATGGTGTTGTAGTTGCAGCTAACTATAACTGTCCTGGTCAATTAGTAATATCTGGAGAAACTACAGCAGTAGAGAAAGCTTGTGAAGCTTTAAAAGAAGCTGGAGCAAAGAGAGCTTTATTACTTCCGGTAGGTGGTGCATTCCACTCTCCTATGATGGAACCTGCTCGTGAAGAACTAGCAGCTGCTATAGAAGCAACTACTTTTAATACTCCATCTTGCCCAGTATACCAAAACGTAACAGCTAACGCAGTAAGTGATGCTGAACAAATCAAGAAGAACCTTATTCTTCAGTTAACTGCTCCTGTTAGATGGACACAATCTGTAGAACAAATGATTGCTGATGGTGCTTCTTTATTTACAGAAGTTGGTCCTGGTAAAGTATTAGTTGGACTAATCAAAAAGATTAATAAAGAT
>JBOFGJ010001003.1:0-3692 GCA_051649065.1 Flavobacterium sp.
CTCCAAATATTTTACTTGCTTGACCTAACTTATCTTGTGAATTACGTATTTTTTCTAACTCTCCTTCTAATTCTTTACCTCCTTTAGCAAGACGACCAAATACACTACTTAATACACGTCCTGCGCTACTTGCTTGAACATTGTTATCTACAAGTACACCCATAAAAGAAGCAGTTTCTTCAATACTATATCCAGCTACGTTTGCAGTTGCAGAAATATAAGCAAATGAGTCTGCAATTTCTTGAAACCCTAGAGCGGTTTTATTGGCCGACATTGCCATAACATCAGCATATCTTTGTGCTTCACTTTCACTAGCTTGAAATGCGTTTAATGTACCTTTTAAAAGTACTGCTGTAGCATCCGCGCTTGATTGAAAGGCAATAGAAAGATCGTTAACTGGTTTTAGTAGCTCACGTACTCCTTGTGGTGTAGTACCTAGTTTAATAAGTTCCATAGCCATGTCAGCTACAGCAGTAGCAGTGTTTATACTTTCACTTGCTACTTTACGTATATCACTTTCTAAACCTTTTAAACTACTCCTACTAACACCTGCAATAGCACTAAGATTAGTCATAGACTTATCAAATGCTACAACATCACTTACAGCACCTCTTATTGTAGATACAACTCCTTGAATACCTGCAAATAAACCAAAAGAAGCAGCTATTGATTTAAACATACTTCCTAACCCACCAAATGCTTTAGTAAGGTTATTTACTTGTGCAGGTTGTTTCTGTACTTCTTTACCTAGTTTCTCAACTGCTACTGTTGCTTTTTCTGCTTTAGGAACTACTTTTTCAATAGCATTACCCATAGAGTCAAACCCTTGTTTACCTATGTTGTTAAGCTGGTTTATACGCTGTGTTGTTTGCTCTATTTCTCTGTTAAGTTTAGCAATACTAGATACATCTTTTGTGTTAGCTAATTGTTTTTTTAAGACTTCTAAGTGTGATGTAAGTTGAGCAATAGATTTGTCTAAAACTTGTGAACTTTGATTAACTGTCTTTTCTAAACCTATAACCTCACGCCCCATGTCGTCGACTTTCTTCTTGAAGTCTTTATCATCTATAGTTGCTTCAAAACTTAATCTTCCGTTATTTTCGTTTGTCATTTATCCGAATAAATTAAATAGTTCTTTTTGTAGTTCGTCAGCATTATTCGCCTTAACTACTTTCTTTTTTCTGTTTTTACTTTCTTCTTCTGTCAAAGTACGTGGTAAATCTAATAACATCATATCTATACAAACAAAATTAGTACTGTGCATATAATCATTATAGGACCAACCAAACTTCTCCATAAAAACAGCCATTTTACCAAAAGGAGAATTACCGTTTACTATTTCGCTACTTGACTCTCCTTTTGCGCTGTCATCAGCTGTATATATCTCATAGCAGTCAAAAAATTTCCGATACCAATTGCATGTATATAATTAACAAATACTAATGCTATATACTCGTTCGATAGTTCGTGAAATAGTTGTTTAGTTTTAAACCTACGATACAAGTAAGATAATGGTCTTGTAAACATATTGTATAACTTATTTCGTCCATACAAAATACACCCTACTATTTGTGTCATTTCCCAAGCGTATTTACTATTAATCATTAAAGCGTATTGCATTCCTTCTTGATTATCTGTTAACTTACTTTCGTCAAATTCCATTTTGTTAGCAATCTCTGCAATCTTACTTTGATAGTATTTTGATGGAATACGTATTTTTTTGCCACCTACTTCAAAATAACCATCGTTTTGTATCTTGTGTGCGTGTTCTTCTGTTGTCATATCTATATATTAAAAAAGGGTGCTGTTACACACCCTTCTTACGATTAAACGTTGTTTTAACTATTACTTTTTTTTTAGGTTGTATAAGCCTTTTCCATCTTGTGGAGCTAATACATTTCCATTTACTACTAATTCAATCGGATTATTACGTCCTAAGTTACCGCTAAAGTCTGCACGGATTGAAACTCTATTTAAAGTTAAATCATACCCATCCTCTGACGCTACAATAACTCTATAGTCTTTAACTACTGCTTTAGAAGGTGATGAATATCCATCTGCTTCACTCCATGTACCACCAGTTACTTTAGCTAATGATTCTGGATCACAGTTTGGAGAGTTCCAAGTTACACTATAAGTACCTTTTGCAGTACGTGAATAAATTGGATCGTCTGTTTCTTCCACACGAATGTCTACGGTTGTTCCATCCTCTTGAGTCAAATTAAAAGAGTCTTCTCTTGTTTGACCTAATTCGATTGGAGTTCCAACATCTGCACCTGCCGAATCTAATTCTTGTAATTTAATTGAATTGATTCCAATAGTAACTAATCTGTCTTTTTGTGCCATTTTTATTTATAATTTAATTTTTTGTAATTTACTCTTGTGTTTATGAATGTTTGAGTTTCCTCGTATAAGTATCCGCTTTGTTGATATTCTATTAATTCGCTATTTGACCAATCGTTATCAACAATATCTATTATTTGTTTTGCGTATTTGTTTAATTCAATGCTGTTAGGTGTTCCGTTAGAATTATTATCAGTATAAAGATTAACATTAAATACTCCTTGTTGCTCAATACGTCCTTGTAATGTTAGAGGATTAATAACTATAAAAGTACCTTTGTGATTTAAAGGCGAACGATACTTAAAAACTGTTATACCAAGTGTTTTTAACTTTGTGTATAATTTCGTTACTACTTCGTCTATCGTTATCATTTGAAATATTTTTTTAAGTTTTGTTCTGCTGTTATACTACTTCCTGTTATTACATCGTAACCATTTGACTCTACGTGATAAGCATAGTCAGCTCCAGCAACACATATTAAAGCATAACCTTGAACGTTTTTTGTTAGTTCTTGTGCTAAAGCCTCTCCTTCTTTTTTACCTAAATCACGAAGGTCTAAATCTCCTTTTGTTTTTATATTATCAGTCGTGAAATCACTTTCAATAATAATTCCATTTTTAGTAATAAAATAACCTATTGAAGCCCTTAATTGTCCTGTCCAATCGAAATACCCTTGTGAAGCAGGTGTTAATGTGGCTCCTTTTTTAGAGTAATACCCCTCTTCTCTGTCTTTTGTCCTCGCGTCAGTAACAAACTTTAAACCTACTCTATGAAGCCTATTAATAATTATAGTTTCTCTCTCTTGTATTGAACGTTCCAAAAACTTTTCAATATCTTTCAAGTTAGTTAATTTTATACCCATGCTAAACTATGTAATTGACCTACTTCAAATTGCATTATTGTACCTTCTAAATCTGTACCAATCCTTTTAAAAGTATCTCCTACTTTTATATCAGTAGTACCAAAAGGTAAAGCTATTTGATAATTAAAAGCATAATTACCACCATCAGCAGTAGCGATAATACGACCTTTAGAATTAGGAACAAATCTACACTTATACTCTTTAGTTTCTTTGACTCCTTCTATCCAATTGCCTTCGTCGTCTTGATAACCTTGTGTAAATCGTTCAATAAGTATAGTGTCCGGATATTGAATAGGTCTTACCATCTGTTAACTCCTTTCACTTTATTTTTAAGTAATGGATTTTTTACACCCCACTTATCGTAAATAATACCTATTAAGTCTTTCAAGTCAGCAATTGAACGCTCTGTAATTTGATAGTCTAACTCCCTAACTGATTGAGAAACTCCAACTAAAAGCAATAAAGAATCTATCTTAGCAAAATCTAA
>JBOFGJ010001004.1:0-1099 GCA_051649065.1 Flavobacterium sp.
AGATACTTTTTTACGAATGAAAAAAACTTTACTACAATCTTTAGTCTTGACAGCTACCTGTATAGGTGCTACAGCTTACGCTCAAGATAAACAAGTAAAAGATTCTATTCAACAATCAACACTTAACGAAATTGTATTATCTGCTGTTCGTGTGGATGAGAAGACACCTATCGCTTATGCTAACTTGTCTAAGAAGGACTTAGGTAAGCGTAATCTAGGTCAAGATATTCCTACGATGATGTCTTATATGACTTCTGTGGTGACTACTACAGACGCGGGTAATGGGATAGGGTATTCTAGCTTTAGAGTACGTGGATCTGATGCTACTCGTGTCAATGTAACGCTAAATGGTATTCCGTATAACGATGGAGAGTCTCAAGGTTCGTTTTGGGTAAATATGCCTGACTTTACTTCTTCTGTACAGAATTTACAGTTGCAACGTGGAGTAGGAACATCAACTAACGGCTCTGCTGCTTTTGGTGCAAGTCTTAACTTAAAGACAGATGACTATTCTCATGATGCTAATGGAGAAATATCTAATTCTTTTGGTAGTTATAATACTCGAAAGTCTACGGTTAAGTTCAGTACTGGTTTAATCAATGACAAGTTTGAGATTGCAGGTCGTTTGTCTGATATGAAGTCTGATGGATATATCGATAGAGCTTCGTCTAAGATGAAGTCATATTATTTACAAGGGGTGTATGTGGGTGAAACGTCATTAGTAAAAGCTGTAATGTTCGGTGGAAAACAGAGAACTTACCAAGCGTGGAATGGTGTATCTCAGGCGGATATAGATAAGTACGGACGTAGGTATAATCCTGCTGGAAAGTATAAGGATGATCAAGGAAATACACAGTTCTATGATAATGAGACTGATAATTATATACAGACACATTATCAGCTACACTGGAGTGAGAAGTGGTCTTCAGCATGGTCATCTAATGTGTCTCTTCACTATACTAAGGGTGATGGATATTATGAGAATTATAAGACTAACCAAAAGTTTAAGACGTATGGTTTTAATCCTATCGTGGTAGATGGTAAAGAGGTAAATAAGACTGACTTAATTAGACAGAAGAGTTTAGCTAATCATTTCTAT
>JBOFGJ010001005.1:0-3814 GCA_051649065.1 Flavobacterium sp.
ATTATAGCTGTAAATAGCCATCAGAATAATAATCAAAATAGGGAAAACAGCTTTAATCACTCCATAAAGTATGGATAAGCCTGTATCTCCTAAAGATAAATTAAAGCCAAAATGAGCAATAAGAAGTGTGGCAACTAAAGTTATAAACGCACTCTTCTCTCCTGCTAATTTTAAAAAACCCAACAAAACGATTAATAGCACTACTGGCGTAGCTGCTAATATAATCTGTAAACTAGTGATTGATTCCAACATTCTCTTTCTTTATTAAAAACCCTAGAAAGACAACTATTCAAAAAGTTATGCGACACAAAAATACTCAACTTGTCCTAATAGAACAGATTTATTACCAGAATAAGCAAAGATGATATAAAGTAGTACGCTTGTAATATTTGATATTTGTAATTCCTAAGGTTAGACTACATCCCTTAAAGGTAATACCTAATTTGCTCTTATTCCACTAAACCTAGTTAGAAATTACTAAAAAAGTATACAATTTAGAATGTTTAAAAGATAAAACCACTGTTCTAAGTGGTTTTACTACTAAAACAACTTGCTATTTATCTAATCCTAGCTATGCAACTTTTTTAAAGAGTTCTGAATTAGTTTTAGTATTTTTGACGTCTTATATACAGAGATAAAAGATCTATATGAAAAAACTAATATTGACAGCTTTTTGTCTAGGCATTGGAAGTCTAATCTTTAGTGCCTGCGAGAAGGATGATATCTGCGGTGCTGAGGAAGAAACTACCCCTAACTTCTTGATTGAATTCTACAACTATGACGATCAAGGAATCGCTAAGAATGACCTAGTAGAAGCATTCGTGGCAGGTAGAGAAAAAGACATTATCAAAAGTAGTGGCAATAAACTTCTTATCCCACTTCGTCTAGATCAACCTGAATCTTCGTGGATACTTAAATCGATAAGACAGACTCAGAATCAAAGAGATACCCTATACGACACATTGACATTTAAATACCAAATCAATACAAAGTATCTAAATAAAGCCTGTGGATATGTATCTACATTCTCCTTGAATCAAGATGGTACTTCACCTACCTTAAACGGAAAAGCAGAACAGACTAGTGGTAACTGGATTAAACATTATACAACTGAAACAAATGAAATTCAAGATAGCAAAAAAGCACACTTCAAGATTTATTATTAATTGTGGTATCCTATTTTTCGCTTTCTCTTCATTTGCACAAGAGAAAAAGAAAGAAACTCCTGTAACAGTTAAAGATTCAACAGATCAGGCTATCCACTATTACCCTCAGCGTTATGGATTACGCGTAGGAGCTGATCTATTTAGAATTACGCGTTCTATGTATGACAAAACCTACCAAGGGTTCGAAGTATTCGGAGACTACCGTCTTACGAAGAATTGGTATGCTGTAGCAGAGCTAGGGCACGATAAGATGACTCGTGATGAAAGTAGTTATGGTTTTACCACGAATGGTAATTATATCCGCTTAGGTGGAGACTATAACTTAAACCAAAACTGGATGGATAGAGAAGATATGATCTCTGTAGGTTTTAGATACGGAATGGCAACATTCTCTCAAACACTTAACTGGTATCAACCTTATACTACCAATCCTTACTTCCCAAAAGAGAGAGTAGATATTAATAAGAAACAGAGCGGACTTAGTGCACACTGGGTAGAGTTTGTCGTAGGTATTAAGACACGTGTGTTTAGCAATGTCTTTATGGGATTCACTATGCGACTAAATGGATTAATATCTCAAACACAGCCTGATGATTTTGAGAATCTATATATCCCTGGATATAATAAGAAACACAGTGGGGCTATAGGTGTTGGGTTTAACTATACAGTTTCGTACTTCTTCCCTTTATACAAATCGAAGAAGGACAAATTCGTTATCCCTACAGAAGAGGCTCAGTTTGACTTGGAAGGTAATGCCATCGAACAATCTGAAGATCTAAAAATGATCCAAGAGAATAAGAAGAAGACTACTAAATAAGGGAAACAGAGAACTGGGAACTGGAAACAGGGAACTGGAAACTGGAAACAGGGAACTGAGAACTGGAAACAGGGAACTGGAAACAGAAAATAATATATAAAAAAGCCCTGAAGGTATATACTTCAGGGCTTTTTTATATATCTAATCACAGATTACGATACTCTATTAAATAACTTCGGATAATTAGTAATTAATCCATTGCTATCCACCTCTATCGTTGACTCAAAGTCACTCCATAGATTCTTATAGTGATAAGTCGTCTCTGACAATCTCTCATAACGCTGTACCACTCTTGTGAATCGCTCTTCTATCGGATTAATATAAAGCACTGCTAATTCTCTAGCTTGTCCTACCTCTAGTTGAAGTCTATTAATCGGTAGCGTATTCGTAAATGGAGTAACCGAAATATCAATATCAAGACAATCGTGCAGCTCGGGATGTTCTTGTTCATCTATGATCCATTGATCGTTTAATTTGTACCCGTGTATCGCATAGTTCTTATGCCCTACCTTACACGAGATATCGAAGAATTTAGTCTCCCACTTTTGATCAACTACCACCTGATACTCAGCACCATATACTTGGTTATTTTTATTTCCTACTAATTCACCCTTGCAGTGAATAGTCTCTTCCTTATCAATCAAGACACACTTCTCTATCGATAAGCTATCGATACCCGTCCAGACTATGTTCTTCTCCATACTATTGAAGTTTAATTGCTACTTATAAAAGTGGGTAAATAATTATATTATAAATCTTATACTAGGTTTATTACAACCTTCTTTTTTCACCATAATCTTGTCATTACAGTATTAATCCTTCCCCCTTTAAATATTGTTCAAACAATATCCCACATACCTTCGCATCGCTAAGTGCATCATGATGATTAAGCTTTAACTTATACTGCATAGCTAATGCAGCCAACCCTTTCTTATATAATTTATAAGTACAATGCTTCTCATACTCCGGCACAGCTAAGTTATAATACTCTAACGTCTTCGCTAAGACAGGAAAGTCAAAACCAAAACCATTATGTGCCACTACATTCTGAAACTCTATAAAGGGTAATATCTTATGCCAAACCTCTTCAAATGTAGGTGCATACTTCGTATCTTCAGGTGTAATACCGTGTACATCTATAAACTTGCTCCAATAAGCATTCTGAGGAGGTTGTACTAGTATATTTAGGGAATCTACTATTATTCCATCCTCAAATACAACTAATCCTACTTGGCAAATACTATTGCGTTGGGGTTGAGCAGTCTCAAAATCTATTGCTGTAAATCTATTCATCTATGTATTAAAACTTAATAGCTAAGGTAGTATTTTTTTGGATTTGATGTGTACTTTTACTCTTAAAAAATAAGCCCCCGAGCAAGTACATCTTGTGAGGTTTAAATATTATTGTAAAGTATCTTTGATTAACGTTTTGTAATTATGAGAATATAGGTCAGTAATATTCTTGCGGTTTACAGATTGAATATTTTCAAGGACATATTACAACCATTGGTAAGGATTCACTTCATTCTTTTTGCAATTAGCAAAGAAAGTATAAATCATAGCAGCTCTTTGTGCAGCATCATGTGATCCAGCAAATAAGTAGTTTTTACAACCTAGTGCTATTGGTCTAATTACATTTTCAACAAGGTTGTCGGTACAAATGAAATTAATTAGAACTATCCAAACTAAACATTACACTAAGTTTAATAATGAATATAGTTCGCTAAGATTGTCTGTTTGTACACGTAGCTTTACACCATTGGAGTACACTATCTCATATTCTTAAGTATTGGTTACTTGACCTTTGGATACAGTTATGAAATTACTATCT
>JBOFGJ010001006.1:0-1198 GCA_051649065.1 Flavobacterium sp.
CATCAGTATATCGTAGATAATGGTGGTAAAGACCATCCTAATGCTAAGGTAAACTTTAAACAAGGAGACATTGTCACTACTACACTTAAATGTGAGAATGGGGAAACAATGGTATTGACGCATGACACGTCACTACAACGTCCATATAACCTAGGATTTAAAGTACAAGGTACAGAAGGTATTTGGCAAGAAATTAGTTCTGGTGCTTTTGAAAAAGGATACATTTACTTCGAAAAAGAAATGAATCACTCTCACCAATGGGCTAACTCAAAAGAATACTTAGAGAAGTACGATCACCCTCTATGGAAGAACAATGAAGCTAAAGCTGTAGGTGCTGGTCATGGCGGTATGGATTACTTTATGATTAATGCCTTTGTAGAAAGTATTAAACGAAATATAGAATTCCCTTTTGATATCTATGATTTGGCTACATGGTATGCTATCACTCCACTAAGCGAGAAATCTATAGAAGCACATGGTCAAGTACAAGAAATGCCTGACTTCACAAGAGGTAAATATGTGAATAGAAAAACAGTATTCGGATCTAACGATCAATATTAAAATAACACAGCCCATTAAGATTAGTTTCTCAATGGGCTGCTGTTTTTATAGTGGTTAGCAGTTACTTTAAATGTTCTGATACAAACCCCATCATACATTTATAAAAAGCTATACTATTCTCTTCTTTTGCAAAACCATGTCCCTCATCATACTTTACCATATATGGTACTTCAAAACCACGTTGACGCAATGCTTCTACAATCTGGTCTGACTCTGCTATCTTTACTCTAGGATCATTAGCTCCCTGTACTACAAAAAGAGGCTTGTTAATCTTGTCTAATTGATACACAGGTGATACCTCACGAGCTATTTCTCTCTCCTCTTCATTATCTAAGTCGTACCATATTTCTTTTACCATTTCTTTATAAGGTTTCCAATACTCTGGGAAAGATTCGAAGAAGGTGAATATACTAGATACTCCTACATAATCAATACCACATGTATAAAGGTCTGGTGTTTTCACTAATCCCATTAATGTAGCATACCCTCCGTGGCTAGCTCCATAGATAGCTATCTTAGATGCATCTACCCATCCTTGTTCTATCACATAGTGAACTCCATCTTCTACATCATCCATTACCTTACGTCCTATCTGCTTAAATCCAGAAGTAAAAAACTCCTTACCATAACCTCCTGA
>JBOFGJ010001007.1:0-3465 GCA_051649065.1 Flavobacterium sp.
AATCAACCGAAACCTAAATATTATGAAAAAAGCTATTCAAGACCTTTATCCAGAGAGCTTAGCACACTGCTATGGCTGTGGAAAAAAAAATCCTAATGGTCATCAACTTAAGACGTACTTAGAAGGAGACGAGACTATCGCTCACTTCACACCAGATACCAAGTATACCGCTATACCAGGAAGTGTATATGGAGGATTAGTTGCTTCATTACTTGACTGTCATGGGACAGGATCTGCTGCGGCATTCTTATGTGTTCACAATAATATCCCTTTAGAAGGAACAATCCCAGTAAGATGTGTAACTGCTTCGCTTAAGGTAGACTTTAAAGCTTCTACACCTATGGGAGAAGAACTTACATTAAGAGGAAAGCTAAGAAGTATAGAAGGCCGTAAAGTATGGGTAGATATGACTTTAGAGGCTAATGGTGTTATCTGTGCTACTGGTGAGATCCTTGCAATACAACTAAAAGAATAATCATATAAATTAAAAAAGGGAACCCATTATGTGTTCCCTTTTTAGCAACTAACTTGCACTAGATAAAGTGGCATATTTTGCTAAGGCGTATTCTTGGTTAAACCCAGATTAAGAGGTAATAGCATTTTTTGACTGCGTTGAGCAATTAGTATTTCTTCATTACACTGAATTATAGCACAAGTAATACGTAACATTTATAAATAATTTTAACATTTATAAATATAGCAAGAGAATAGATAGTTTGTGCACTATTTTAAAGTACACTAATCAGAATCACTACACCTAATTAATAAACAGATAGTTATACACTTAAAACAACTAAAAAAAGAAATAACAGTAGATATTAGCCGTTATACTAAAGGTATACTTTATGTTAACGTCAGCACTTTCTGATTGCTTTGTTAATAATATACATCTACATTTGCCATGCTTTTTAACTAATACATAAGACCTTATTCCTTTGCGCAGGATGGTCGATCGTTAAAAAGCTCTATCCAAAATTAGAATCAATAATTGCCCCACAATTAAAAATAAATTAAATTGCTATGAAAGAAAAGCCTCAGAGGACCTAGTCTAATGAAGCTTTTTTTTGTTTTAAACTAAATTCAGTTTTAACTCCTTTACCTCTCCTGATAACATATCTAGTGTATGAAAAGTATACAATATCACTTTATTATCAAATAATGCGTCTTTTACTCTACCTCTAAACTGATATCCTTCTACAGTATTGACTAATTCTCCTGTCTCTATTGACACAGCAAACTCTGCACCCCAATTATTAGTCTCTGTTGAAGAAGTCTCTAATAGCAGATGTTTGCCATCCTCCGAGAATAATATAGTAGACGAGTTAATTCTAACTGGATGTTCGAATACAGTCTTAAAGTCTATACTCCAAATAGTCTTATATTCTTCATCTAAATAATAAACTACACTACTCTCTGTCAGTACAATCAAATGCTGCTGATCATTAGTATATTTCATCCCTATAATCTTCTCTTTTAGATTCAATTTAATCTTAGCAGTATCACCTGTTTTAAAATCAAACAGATATACGGTATCTTTAAAAGTCTCTGATGGAGCGATAAACTGATTAGATAAACTATTAAAGTCACCTTGATAGGTGCGAATATTCTTAGGCATCTCTGCTACAATCTCTTTAGTCTCTATATCTAAACAAAAAGGTTTCTTATTGTGAACGACTAATAACACTTTGTCAGACGTTGCACTAAACTCTGCATCATATACAAAGTACGCATTCGTAAAAAACACTTGTTCTTGTGTATCTACACATACGATAGCAAAATCAGTTTTAAAAGCTCTAGTGGTCTCTGATATCTTATTAATCGCGATATACTTCCCATCAGGAGAAATAGCGTTAATACGCCATTCTCTATAATTCTCAAAGCGAATACACTTATCTTGACTAAAATCATATATCATTAACCCTCCTTCATTTCTATCTTTTTGATATTCGAATAGTCCTAATTTTGCTAATCTGTTAATCTTCATACATTAAATAGTTCTCATCCCTTATAAACAGGGAGATTATTGCTAATGCAAGATAAACCCAGATTATACATTAGCCAAATACTACAAAACAATTTTACTTCATCGCTTATAATCAAGGACAAAACCAGACCAGTTATTACCGAGAGCTCTGAAAAAGTCCTTCTATTGAGAAAATAACAAGAGTATTGAAAACCACTTAATTCGCATTATATTGATTTTCATTCATATAATAAAAAAATAAAAGAGCATTTTATAGTAAAAATGCTCTTTATTGATATTTGTCTAGTTTTTCAGTGCCCTCGTTATTACCAAGGCATTTTATCTGTTTTTACTTCGTTTGCTAAATCAAAAGAAGCACTAAAGAAACTATTACTATCTACTCTTTTTAAATTATAAGTATACTTATTATCTTTAATCGTTACCCACCATACATTACCTGCGATAGTCTGCATCATATCAACAGTCTGTTGATCTGCTGGAAAGAACTGCATATCTGCAAAACCAGTATTAGTAGCTGTACCACCATACATCGTAATATCATCTGGCGTACCGTCTTTATGTCTGTGATCGTGTTTAAGCTTTACTTTATTATCCTCAAGGCTAAACACCCAAGTACGAGACAGGTCTTCACCTACGAAGAACGATATCTTGACTTCCTCCTCTTTACATGAAATCACTCTCATGATTAACTCTTTATCTTTAAAATCAGCGGGTACATTAGGCGAAACTATTTCTCCTTTATAAGCTTTTCCACAATGAGCACTTAAAGCAGCTAAGAACTTCTTAGGGTTCTCTGTTGACTTTTGGGCAAAAGAGGTTAAACTAAATAGACAAATCACAAGGGCTAATAAAGTATTCTTCATAAATATAGATTATTTGGATTAAAGGTCTAAACATAGACATATTATCTCTTAATCACAAAAGTAAAAGAGATAGAAATCAAAGAAAGGGAGGGTATTTTATAACTCCATAAGTTAACAAGGTAATTATAGTTTATCCCAGATTAAGCATTAGACTTTGATTAACGCTAATTCTGGGTTTAAAAAAACAAGGCTATCTAGTATAACTAAATAGCCTTGTCTCATTTACCCATTTACTGGGTTTAATCAAAATCTTTTACTCAATATTAAGATCTCTAAATAAATATAATAGTACACCTATTAAGAGGATTATGTTATTACGGTAATAATTATAAACATTTTCTTGAATCCAGATTTAAGCGATTATGTATTCTTGAAAAATCTTCTTTGCTTTCTTTGCTCCTACTTCCTTCTTATACTTGTCATGAGCAGAAATGTAAACTACAGGTGCACTCTTACACATTCCTTGACATTTCATTTTACAAACTGAGTAATCATTAGAAAGTCCGCTCTCTTCTAATAAAGCTTTAAAGCAACTCTTAGTCTCTTCGTTATATCTACAACATTTTTTTCCATCGCAAACGAAGATAGTTCTCTCACCTTTCTTAACTTTACTCATAT
>JBOFGJ010001008.1:0-2603 GCA_051649065.1 Flavobacterium sp.
CTGGCTTCCCTTGGTTCGCAAACCGGTATATCTAGTAGCATTATTTGGAGCCCAAACCCACCAACAGTAGGGAACGGCCTGACTCACTGCTTTCTCTCTTTTTCTTGTCCTGCTTACGAACTTCCAATCGCCCTCACCGCATAAAGCTTGAGTAAGTGACATAAATCAACAATTGGGACACCATCAACTAGAACCTACAATTTAGCATCAGTCATCTTGATACCCCTAAAAGGATCACAAGGATATCCCTATTTAATAGTTTACTAATCCATCTAGATAGCTATAAAAATCATGCTTTAATAATTTTCTTGGAAATATATGCATCAGCTCTATCCCTGAATGTAACGGAGTACATTTATAGCTCAGTCATATAACCAGTTAATCTCATCTTGGCAAGTTCAATACTCACCTTAGAAATAAACAAGTCAGCTAAATCACGCTCTATAATAAAATAGTCAAACCTAGTTCTTAGCATCTCGTAAAAAGAGCTTCGACCAATATCATAATTAGGCAACTGATTATCAATTATCATTTTTACCAAATCTCTTTGTTTCAGAAGGTCTTTAATTTCTCCCTCAACCGCACGCAACTCCAAGTCATTTGCTTGATAAGAATATACTAATTCCCTACGCTTCATTTCAGCAGACATTTTCAACGAGCTAAAAATTGCATCCCTAGATGATTTTGCTTTGATTTTATCATAATCAAACAAATTTACTGTAACCTGAGCTCCAACATAGGAGTCCGTGTCACTTTTTTTATTATCATCGTAACGCAGTTCTGCCACAAGAGAAACGTTATAGAGAGAGTTTTGCTGATTAGCATTTTCTTTTGCTATCTCAGACTGGAGATTCAATCCTATGTAATCATAGTTTTTGACTACATTCTCATAAGAAGACCTTTCTGAATACCCTAATATTTTTTGTTCAACAAGCTCACCCAGCTCAACATTTTCCTTCGGGTATGGAACCCCAGACACAACTTCGACCTTTGAACGAAGCAAAGCGAGATTTTTATCTATCACATTTATTTCACCATCTATTTTCTGGACAAGTAACTCTGCTAGTTGAAGGTCTGTTTCACTTGCCACACCAGCATTAACTTTGTTTTTTATGTTACTCAACAGCAGTATCGCATCCCCCCTTAACTCTTTCGATTTAATATTAAGATCCATATAATACTTAATGTTTACAAGCGCATCTGTCACATCAAATTTAATTTGCTCTTTTATTTTTTTAACGCCTAGCTCTGCATTTAAAAGCCTCAACTCACTTTCACGAATTTTATTGGAAATCACATCGTCAAATAAAACACTGTTAGCAGTTACTTTTGATTCGACAACAGCAGAGATATTCTCCTTTTCTTTATATGTGCTACTGGCATTAATTTTAGGCATATAAAATTTATTTACCGCAGAGGAAGCTTCTCTTTCAGCTTCTACTTCATGTAACTTTGTTGCAACCAATGGAGACTCATTATATAAAAATTCAATGTAATCACCATATCCAATCGATAACGCGGGCGCGCTTGAAACAGCCATAAGTATCAGCAATGAATTTTTAATCATTATAAATACTACCAAAAGCATTTTTTAATTTAGCTCTAAAAGAACGTTCTTCATTAGCGACCGTTTCTTTAAATATTGTTAGTTTATCGAGCTTTTCATTGGCAAGTTCTAGTGCAATAACTGAAGAACAACAATGCTCATCTATACTATGAGTATACTGCTGAAGGTTATATAACCCATTAGATATTTCTTGATGTTGTGATTCTGAGGTTTTGATTGCAGCTCTATTAATCTCCACTAACGACTCCATAATAAATGTTAATTTATTATGCTGTTCATCAAGCATGAGTATTTGTTCTTTTTGAACGTGAACCAATGATTCAAATATTTTAATATAAGCATTATCATCATCTCGATGGAGCGGTATTGAAATCAACTTACCCACTAAATTAGTATTAATCTCCTCAATCCGATTAAGTCTACTTAAAACATCCTCACCGTTAGAATCTGTATGTTCATTTTTATGGTAGAAGAATGCCAAAAAATTATGACTTATTAGGAGTAAGACTGAAACACCGACACCAACAACTGATGTCAGAAATGCATATGACATTGCACTTAATGCTGTTGACACAGACGACAACATATTACCCATCTTTTCAGAAACATCTCCTTCTGCAGACATTGACAATGAGATTGCGGCTACCATATCGGTCAACCCTAAAAATGTACCTATCAATCCCAATGAAACACTTAACGATGAGCATAATATTGTTTGTGATGAAAGAAATTTTTTATCTGATAACGATTTTTTATCATATGCGACATGATATGAAAATATCACTAATGGAATTAAATATAATACCATCATAGTGGAAGTAATTTCAGGCGCCAAACCGAACGCATTTAAAATAAAAATTTTCGCTGAAGGTAAAAAAATGACGGTCATTATAACAGCGAAATATATTGCATATCCTATAGCCCAAAGCATTTACTCATACCTCCAATAGATGCAGTTTACATTTTCACCACACACAGTTACATCTCCACGAGATATTGATGATTTTATTTTGGTGTCTACAAGCCTTCTAAATTC
>JBOFGJ010001009.1:0-4815 GCA_051649065.1 Flavobacterium sp.
AATTACAAAGAAGGTGATTGGAACTGGGATAACAAAGTAATAGCTAGTTATGGTCTTACAAAGTTACAAGGACAAGATCAAAAGAAAACAGATGATAGATTTGAATTCAACTCAATAGTTGGTAAGAAAGCTCAAGGAAACTGGTTTTACTCTGCATTCTTGAACTTTAAAACACAGTTTGATACAGGAATTGATAAAAAGGGAATTAAAAACTCTCACTTCATGTCTCCAGCTTACTTACAAGTAGGTCCTGGTATATTATGGAAGAAGAGCGATAATTTGAAAGTGAATATTGCGCCTGCTACTTCTCGTTTTATTTTTGTTCATAATCACTTTACTGAATTGGGTGATGCTTTTGGTGTTGAAAAAGGTAAATCAATGCAGTATCAACTGGGGATGTCTATTAATGGATATTATAAGTTCGATGTTATGGAGAATGTATCTGTTGAGAATATCTTAAACTTATATTCTAACTACTTAAAGAAACCTGAGAACGTAGTTATAGATTACCAATTGAATGTAGTAATGAAGATTAACAAATATCTTTCTACTAACTTCACATTCCAAACTATCTATGATGATCTTGCATTCCAAGGTTTCCAAATTAGAGAAATGGTTGGTGTAGGAGTTAATTATAATTTCTAATTAGTGCCAAATATATAAAAAGCAAAAGCTCGGTGATTTCACCGAGCTTTTGCTTTTTATAATAGATTGATTCCTTCTAATTCTGTTTGTTTTCTTACATCTTCAGGCCAGATACTTGCCTGTACCTCACCGATGTGTCTTTTGCGCAATAGGAACATACAGATTCTTGATTGTCCTAATCCACCACCGATGCATAGAGGTAATTTTTCTGCTAGTAATAAGCTGTGATACAACAGTGTTTTTTTATCTGATGCACCAGCTAATTCTAATTGATGTTCTAGAGCATCTTTATCTACTCTTATTCCCATTGAAGATAGTTCTAGAGACTTTTCATGTACAGGATTCCAGACTAATAAATCTCCGTTTAATCCCTTATATCCTTCTTCTGTAGGTGTAGTCCAGTCATCATAATCAGCAGATCTGCTATCATGTGCCTCACCATTCGATAGTTTACCTCCGATACCGATGATAAATACAGCTCCATAATCCTTCGCTATGGCGTGTTCTCTTTCTTTTGGAGATAGAGTAGGGTATAACTGTAATAATTGCTCAGAATGAATAAAAGACAGCTTTTTAGGCAAGATAGGTTCTATTCCTTGATCTTTATACACTTGATCTTCTGTATCTAATAAGACTTGGTAGATTTGACGTACTATGTTTTTTAAGTAACTAAGTGTTCTGTCTGTTTTCTCTATTCTTAATTCCCAGTCCCACTGATCTACATAAATAGAGTGGATAGGACTACTGTCTTCATCTGGACGCAACGCTTTCATATCTGTTAGGATACCTTCATGAGCATCTAGTTCTAGTTCTTGTAGTCTGATTCTTTTCCATTTTGCCAAAGAGTGAACCACTACACCGCGATTGTTATTTAGAAATTTTACAGGGAATGATACAGGGCGCTCTATCCCATTCAAATCATCGTTAATTCCCGTGCCCTCATTCACGATCATTGGCGATGAAATAGGGAATAAGTTAAGTGCATCACATAGACTCTTAGAGAATTGTGCTTTCACAAAGGCAATAGATTTTTCTGTCTGTAAAATTTCTTTTTTGCTCATGATTCTTTGTTTTTGAAAATGTTTTAAAATAAAAAAAGGCTCCTCAGAGAGGAGCCTTTAAACGGATAATGAAATAATATATAATTAACTTAAATCAATGCCAATAGGATTCCTCTTCGAGTCGTAGATACGATTCAAATTATTATTAGAGAAATTATTATTCATTGATAGATACATATAATCAGCTTTTTAGCAATACTGTAAAAATAGAAAAATATTATTACATACAGTCCTTTAGTTAAATTATTTTATAAACAATTAATCTATTCTTCTTCCGAAGGCTCCATTAAGTGTTCATAGTCTGGGAATAAAAAGTTGTTATACGGGAAGCGAGTAACGTGTATTTGGCGTACTGTCTCGTATATTTTCTTTCTAAATTCTTCGAAGTTTTTCTTCTCTGTAGCAGAGATAAATATGGTGTTATTTTCTCCCACTTTACTCATCCACGTTTTCTTCCACTCTTCTATTGTGTAGTGTTTAGAAGTACGTTCTGTCATTAAATCATCTTCTTCAATCGTCTCTGCTTTATAAGCATCGATCTTATTAAAGATCATAATTGTTGGCTTGTCGTTACTCTTGATATCTTTTAGGATCTCATTTACAGATTCTATATGTTCTTCAAAATCGTGATGTGAGATATCCACTACGTGTAATAGTAAATCTGCCTCTCTCACCTCATCAAGTGTACTTTTAAATGACTCAACTAATTGAGTAGGTAGTTTGCGGATAAATCCTACTGTATCTGATAATAAGAATGGCAAGTTACCGATTACAATCTTACGCACTGTAGTATCTAGCGTTGCGAATAGTTTATTCTCAACGAATACTTCACTCTTACCTACAGCATTCATCAAGGTAGATTTACCTACGTTAGTATATCCTACTAGCGCTACACGTACCATTGCACCTCGATTTCCACGTTGAGAAGCCATCTGTTTATCGATGACCTTAAGTTTCTCTCTAAGTAGAGTGATACGGTCACGTACGATACGTCTATCCGTTTCGATCTCTGTCTCTCCAGGTCCTCTCATACCGATACCTCCACGCTGTCTCTCTAAGTGAGTCCACATACCTGATAGTCTAGGTAATAAATATTGGAACTGTGCTAACTCCACTTGCGTACGTGCATATGAAGTTTGTGCTCTTTGAGCGAAGATATCTAGGATTAAGTTCGTACGGTCTAATACCTTACAATCTAATTCTCTAGAAATATTTTTTTGTTGAGCTGGTGTCAACTCATCATCGAATATCACCGTATGAATATCGTTCTCTACAATGTAACTATGGATTTCTTCCATTTTCCCTGTACCTACGAAGGTCTTAGGATTTGGCTTATCCATCTTTTGTGTAAAGCGCTTATATACTTCTCCTCCTGCTGTAAATGTCAAAAACTCTAGCTCATCTAGGTACTCTTTAAGCTTTGACTCATCTTGATTTTGTGTAATGATTCCTACAATTACAGAACGTTCAAAATTTATTTCTTCTCTTTCAATCATATAAACTTATATTATATTACAAAATTAATAAAATTGTCAGACTAAATGAGAATATACAGTAAATAACTGTTTATTAATTTGTTATCAATACCCCTAAATGAATAAATATTATGAAAATATTTACTTTTTTTATGATATCATGGATGTTTTACTTCTTGTTTTTCAGTACCTTGCTATAGATTGTTATGGTATGTTTATTGCCATTATAAAAGACAGATAACCTCTTACAATTAATTGAAATGAAGAAAATACATTATATTTCACTTATACTTCTGACGCTATTCACTACACTAAGTTTTGGACAGCGGGCAGTCGTAACTGCTAATAGCTATGACATTAGTGACAACTTAGACCTTCAAGCAGTAGCTTCAATCTTCGGAGAATCTAAAGATCTTGCAGACTTTGAGTTTAGGTTAAATGATCCTAATCTACGTATTAATAACCTCGATCTAAATAGAGATGGGTATGTAGATTATCTACGAGTTGTGGAATTAGTGGAGGGTAGAACACACCTTGTTGTGATACAAGCTGTGTTAGGAAAAGATTTATTCCAAGATGTTGCTACTATTGAATTAGAGAAAGATAGCAGACAGAATGTGGTGCTAATGCAAGTAGTAGGAAATTCATATTTATATGGGCCTAATTATATTTACGAGCCTGTATATATCAGTAGACCTCCTATGTTTACTCTTTTTTGGACTAATAATTATAGACCGTATTCTTCTTCTTGGGGATGGAATTATTACCCTGATTATTACTATGGTTATTCTCCTTATGCTACAGATCGTTATATGAGTCACGTTAACATTCAGATTAATCATTATAACAGCTATTATTATTCTAATAACCGTTATAGTACAAGGGCTCAACGTATGCATTATGATGTAGCACAAGACTATTATGAACGCCAAAACCCAAATCAATCTTTCAGAACGAGATATGGTGAGGATAGTTTCTATAACCGCAATGATCTAACTAGTTCAAGGGGTAATACTAGCTCACGCAGTAGTTATTCTCGTGATAGTTATTCTAGTTCTACTAATGGTCGTGCGGCATATACTGATAACAGTTCTCGCAGTAGTTATAGCAGAGGAAATAGCACGAGTGACAATAGTAATTCTTCTTATAGCAGAGGTAATAATACAAGTGGATCTAGTAGAAGTAGCTATAGCAGTGGAAGTACATCTACACCGAGCAGTTCTAATAACTCATCTTATTCAAGATCAAGTTATAGCAGTGGAAGTACATCTACACCGAGTAGTTCTAATAACTCATCTTATTCAAGATCTAGTTATAGCAGTGGAAGTACAGCTACACCGAGCAGTTCTAATAACTCATCTTACTCAAGATCTAATTATAGCTCAGGTAGTTCGTCTTATCCGAGTAGTTCTAGTAGTTCTTATGGCAGATCATCTAGTAGCTCGTCTTATCCTAGCAGTAGTTCATCATCTAGATCTAGTTACAGTGGTGGAAGTAGTTCATACCCTAGTAGTTCAGGTAGTAGCTACAGTAGATCATCAGGAGGAAGCAGTTACTCAGGCGGATCTAGCAGTAGTTCATCATCCAGATCAAGTTATAGCAGATAATATAACATAGCGTAGTACGATATACTT